>CALFYH010000313.1 GCA_937952155.1 uncultured Saprospiraceae bacterium | reverse complement strand
AAAAAGGTAAATTCGAGAGGAGAACTTGCTAAAACTTTGTATCCTACATTAGGTATTGTTTTCTTTAATGATGAACAACGCTATAGCCTTCGATATGTCAAACAAGTAGAAGGTGTAGTATGTAGTGGAGGAATCTGTAGACTCGAACCTGCTTTTAGTGGTATTAGGTTTGCAATGTCCACAACTTTCTAAATTTAAAATAAATTGATCATGCGAAACATAAATATATTATTAATCCTATTTACATTCTTTTTGTCATCATGTGACGAGATATGTCCTGAGATCACAGATCCTATTATAGAAGACAATGGCAACGTGGTATTGCTCGAAGAGCTTACTGGTGCATCATGCCCTAATTGCCCAAAAGGCACTGCTGCCGTGCAGGCTATACTTGACAAGTTTCCTGGAAAAGTGACAGCAATTGCTATTCATGGTAAATTTTTGGCTGAACCAGTAAAAAATAGGAGCAAATATGATTTTAGGAATGAGGATGCAAAAGGTCTAGAAGAATGGTTTCAACCATGGTTGGGAAAACCTGCTGCGGCTTTCAATCGGGTAGATCAAAACAGCGCAGATGAAAAATATGCCATCTTTGCAACAGGACTTTGGCAATCAAAGGTAGAAGAAGAATTGCAAAAAGAGCATGTAATGAATATATTGATGGATGTAAAATACGACGAAACTAGTCGCGTGGCCAAAATAGATTTTACAGCCATTCCGCTCAAAGATTTAGCAGGAGAATACAATTATTCTATATTTTTGACAGAATCTCATATCATTGATGCCCAAACAAATGGATCAGTAATCATTGACGATTTTGAGCATAACCATGTTTTGAGAGATATGGCCACTGGTTTTAAAGGTGACTTCTTAGGTACCAATTTGATAAAAAATGAGAACATCAAAAAAAGCATATCTCACCCAATAGATCAACTTTGGAATCCTGATAATATAGAAGTAGTTATTGCCATCCATCCCAATTCCACAGCACCAAGTAGAATCATCCAATGTGCATTCAAACATCTTAAATAGAAATAGGTATTGAATTTACTTTTAGGTTAGCCAATTTAAAATATTGTTTTAACCATTAAAAAATTTGGATGGTAATTTTAAGTAAAATGACACTTACTTTAATGTAATGATGACAGCATCTTTTAGGCTAAACATCCAGTCATCAACATCGGTACCATTCAATATTAATTTGCCACTCATGGTTACATAAGTGTCCATTTTCAGTTTACCAGGATCTCCTTTGAAGGTAAGTCCTAATACTGTTTCTGGACCTGCTTTTCCACAAAAGAAACATGAAGCGTAAGTACTTTTGCTCAAAGCCCATGTAGTCTTATCCACTGGTACTAGATACCCTTTGATGATCACTTGTTTATTCGCAAGGTTTTTTATGCTTTTTGAAAATTTTGGTAGATAAACAGTTCCATACACATCATGTTTTGACTCCACATATTCTAGATCACTCAGTGTTTTCCAAGTAACAGTATCTTGTGCGATAGATGCAAATGCTTTATTATCAACAAAATAAAAAATAAATACAGTACAAAGAAAGGTATAAAACTTCATTATGGAAAAAATTGCTTCGTTGTTATAGACATAAAAAGTAGCCTAATTGTTTCATGTCAAAAGTTATCATTAATTTAAATTTACCGTCAAATTGTCAATTTGGCTCAAATCGGCTTTTATATGCTCCTGTACGGTAGTTGCCAATGACAAGCCTACATAATCTACCTTTGTTGGGAAAATTTTATGTTTTCTATCGACTAAAACCGCTACTTCGATTTTTTTTGGCAAAACATCCATAAATACCTTGAAAGCATAAAAAATAGTTCGTCCAGTATTGGCAACATCGTCCACGATTATAATAGATTTGCCTTGAATATCCTCATTAGAAATATCAGTTGTTATAGGAGATCCTATTGGTTGAGCTGGGTTTAATCTGATGTGTTTTAGTATAAATTGCTTTTGTGAAATACTCTGTAAGCTTTTAGTCAGAAATTCTGCAAATTTGTACCCATTATTGTTGATTCCAGCCAAAACTATAACTTCCTCATCAAGATTGTTTTCCAAAATCTCGTAGGATAGACGAATTATTTTTTGCTGGATTTGATAATGGTTTAATATCTGCATGAGCAATTTCATTAAATAAGAAGACAAATGTATGCAAAAAAAAATAAATTCGTAAATTGTCGCAAAATTTAAAAATATAGAATTAGGCATGCAACAGATAATTTTTATAGTATTAACTGGTATCGTTTCATTTTTTGCTTATAAAAAGTTTAGTCAGATTTATCGAAATATCATGCTAGGCAAATCATCGGACATGTCAGGTGATGCAGCGCAACGTTGGCAAAATGTAATCTATGTTGCATTTGGGCAAAAGAAAATGTTCAAAAACTGGATTCCCGCTATTTTTCATTTGTTTATTTATGTTGCGTTCCTGTTTACCCAAGTTGAGTTAATAGAAATTATCATCGATGGAGTATTTGGTGTACATCGGTTTTTCGCACCATTTTTAGGTGGGCTTTACACATTGATTATCAGTAGCATAGAAGTACTATCATTACTAGCTTTGGTAGCGACATTTGTATTTTTGTATAGGAGAAATTTGCTAAGAGTTCCTAGACTTGTAAAATCAGAACTCAATGGTTGGCCCAAATTGGACGCAAACCTTATTCTTATTGGCGAATTACTTTTGGTGACAGGTATCTTTACGATGAATGGCGCCGATAGCGTCCTTCAAGGTATAGATCCCACACATTATCCCGATACTGGAAGATTCGCCATTAGTTCTTGGTTCGGGCCAGCAATATTTGGCGGTATGGAACCAGAAAGTTTGATGTTTGTAGAGAGATTTGGATGGTGGTTACATCTTTTGGTAGTGCTAGGTTTCATAAGTTATCTACCCTACTCTAAGCATTTACATATATTTCTAGCTTTCCCAAATGTGTATTTCAGCAAACTTACGCCTCGTGGCGAAATGGAAAACATGCCAGAAATCATGAATGAAGTCAAATCTATACTAGGTATGGAATCAGATACTTCGGCTACTTCAGGCGGCGAAATGCCTGAATTTGGGTCAAAAGATGTCTTCGATCTAAGTTGGAAAAATATCTTGAATGCCTATAGCTGTACAGAATGTGGACGTTGTTCGGCTGACTGCCCTGCTAATCTTACAGGGAAAAAACTTTCGCCACGTAAAATCATGATGGACATCAGAGACCGAGCGACCGAAATAGGCAATAATATTGCTTCTGGTGACTTAAAATACGCTAAAACCAAAGATAATACCGATATCAAAACGCTGACAGCAGATAATTATGATGATGGAAAATCACTTTTTGATTATATTTCTAGAGAAGAACTGCATGCATGTACCACGTGTAATGCCTGCGTTGAAGCTTGTCCTATTTTGATTGATCCTTTAGAGCCGATCCTTAAGATGCGTCGTTATGAGATATTGACCGAGTCAGCTGGTCCTGGAGATTGGGTACCAATGTTTACGGCGATGGAAAATGGTGGCTGCGTTTGGCAAATGCCAGTGGAGCGGGAAGCATGGAGAGCTGAGGTTTGATGCAACTTCAAAATTTTAAATACAATCATTAATATTTCTGATATATTTTATATTTTTACTTTCGAATCTAAGTAATCTGAATAATGACCATAAAAACGATGGCCGAAGCAACGGCTGAAGGTATAGAAGTCGAAGTCCTATTTTGGGTAGGATGTGCAGGAAGTTTTGATGCAAGAGCTCAAAAAGTAACTAAGGCTTTTTCTCAATTGTTGGATAAAGCTGGTGTTCCATTTGCTATTTTGGGAAATGAAGAAGCTTGTACTGGTGATCCAGCTAGGCGAGCTGGTAACGAATTTATTTTTCAGATGCTAGCACTCCAAAACATCAATACCCTAAACATGTATCGCGTTAAAAAGATTGTCACTGCGTGCCCACATTGTTTCAACACGCTTAAGAATGAATACCCTGCGCTTGGCGGAAATTATGAAGTCGTGCATCATACACAATTTTTGCAAGGTCTGCTCAATGATGGTAAACTCAAGGTAGAAGGCGGCACTTTTAAAGGTAAAAAAATCACATACCATGATTCTTGTTATTTAGGTCGAATCAATGGTGAATATGAAGCACCAAGAGATTTGCTTACAAATTTGGAAGCCGATCTTGTAGAAATGAAAAGGTGCAAAACTACGGGTCTTTGTTGCGGTGCAGGTGGTGCACAAATGTTCAAAGAAGATGAACTTGGTGATAAACGAATCAATATAGAGCGTGCAGAAGAAGCTTTGAGCACTAATGCAAATATTGTTGCTGCGAATTGTCCGTTTTGCATTACAATGATCACAGACGGCATGAAAGCTAAAGACAAACAAGATGATGTGATGGTAATGGATATATCAGAGATGATACTGCAGAGTGTGAAATAAAAATTTTTACTAATATTTCAGAAATTGTGTTTATCAATCCATAAAAAGTATGCCACCATATCTAAAAGATAACATTATGACAACATACACCAGATTAATAGAAAAAGGAAAGATAGAAGGGAAAATCGAAGGAAAAATTGAAGAAAAGACACAAGTGGTATTTAAATGTTTTGATCAAGGAATCGAAATTAAAATGATCAGCAACATTACTGATCTACCAGAAAAAAAAGTGCTTGATATCCTTAAAACATCGGGCAAAATAATTTAAAACAATCTGGAATGCTTGCTTCTCAAGTTAAAATCTCACCCAATTGGCAGCAAGCCCTAAAAAAGGAATTCGAATCTCCATATTTTGACCAGTTAAGTGTATTACTAAAACAAGCAATAGCTCAAGGTAAAACAATATTCCCACCAGGCAATCTGATTTTTAACGCATATGATAAATTAGCCCCAGAAGATGTCAAAGTGGTTATCCTTGGACAAGATCCGTATCATAATCCTGGTGAAGCAATGGGTCTTAGTTTTTCGGTGCCTGTAGGTGTAAAAATACCACCATCACTCAAGAATATTTATAAAGAACTAGCATCTGATATAAGTTGCACAATTCCCACTCATGGGGATTTGACTTATTGGGCTGACCAAGGTGTATTTCTACTTAATGCTTTTTTGACTGTAGAAAAAAACAATGCAGGATCTCATAGAAATATAGGTTGGCACTATTTTACAGATGCTACCATTAAATACTTGTCTGACCACTTTGAACATCTTGTTTTCATGTTGTGGGGCAATTTTGCAAAAAATAAAAAGATATTAATTGATGGCACCAAACATCTGATTTTGGAATCAGCTCATCCATCTCCATTAGCTGGCAATGCTTTTCAAGGATGCAAACACTTCTCACAGGCAAATGAATACCTTTCAAATAATGGTAAAAGTGTCATTAACTGGCAGATTTACTAATTTCACCAACTTTTACTCATAATCACTTGTTTAGAAAGTCATTAAAGTACAGTTTATGGATAATAAAATCAAAATCGTGGCAATTTTAGCTGCTTTGGGTGTAGGAATCGGTGCCTTTGGTGCTCATGGACTAAAACCATATCTTGATGTTGCTCAGACTGAGATATTTAAAACCGCAACATTATATCACTTCATACATATCGTAGCAATGCTTACTATTGCTATGAATTCAACAAGGACTAAGGTAAATAATCTAAGTTTCTACTTATTTCTAGCTGGAGTCGTTTGCTTTTCAGGCTCGCTCTACATATTGAGTACCAAACATTTATATGGTGGTGATACATGGAATTTCGTCGGTCCTATCACACCTATTGGAGGACTTCTTTTTATAGTAGGATGGCTTAATTTACTACGATACAAACATTAAATAAATCCATTCTATCAGGACTTTTTGTCTTGTTTTTTAGGTCTAAATGTTTTTTTACTGCTTCCTGATTTATTTTGCCCAAAAGCTGGTTTGCCATTTGGTTTTCGGCCACCACGCATGTAGCCACCTTTAGGCCTGCCAGGATTCCATATTGGGCTCTCTCCTATTTCCTTTGGGATTGCAACTTTTTCTATTTCACTACCTATCAAATTTTCTATAGCTGCCAATTTGTACATCTCTTCTTCATTGACCAAAGTCAAAGCAACTCCTTCTGCATCAGCTCGTGCTGTCCTACCGATGCGATGTACATAATCTTCGCCATCACTTGGTACATTATAATTGATTACTAGGCTGATATCTTTAATGTCTATTCCTCTTGAAAGCACATCAGTTGCTACCAACACCCTGGTTTTTTTCGCGCGAAATCTATTGAGCACATCTTCTCTTTGTTGCTGCTCCAAATCTGATGAGATACCTTCGACAGTATATCCTTTGTTGCTGATGCCCTTTATGATGTCGTTAACTGATTTTTTAGTCGATGAAAATATAATGATGCTGTCAAAATCTGGCTTATCTTTAATAAAGTGATGGATCAATGCTGCTTTATGTCCATCGTTGACCAAATATGCTGATTGTACAACCCTTTCAGATGGTTTTGAAATGGCAATACTTACTTCAAAAGGATTTCTAAGGTTTTGCTTGGCTAATGTCCTCATTTTGGGAGGCATTGTTGCGCTAAACATAAGTGTTTGCTTGTTTTTCGGCAATGAGCTGATAATCTTTTGTATGTCTTCATAAAATCCCATATCAAGCATTCGATCAGCTTCGTCAAGGATTAGGTATTTCAATTTGTCAAATCTGACGTTGCCCATATTGATGTGGCTAATGAGTTTCCCAGGTGTTGCTATTATAATGTCAGCGCCGATAAGGCCTTTCTTTTGTGTTTCCCATTCATTTCCACTACCACCACCGTAAACAGCCATTGATGAAACTGGAACAAAATATGCAAATCCTTGTATTTGTTGGTCTATCTGAACTGCGAGCTCACGTGTCGGAACTATCACCAATGTACTTGTACCATTATGTGGCTGTACAGCCATCTGGAGATCGGAAGAGC
>CALFYH010000312.1 GCA_937952155.1 uncultured Saprospiraceae bacterium | reverse complement strand
CAATTTTGATCTAAAATATGCCAGGTATGCTTTTGATGAATCCAATTGTATTTGTTTAAAATTTGATACCTTTGTAGAAGATGGATCGCCTCACAAAATATATGATGCACTAAAAGAATTGGCCACTGAGGCCGACAAAAAAGATGACGTCATTATCTCGAAATTTGATGGTTTATCCCCGATCAATCGCCACCATACACGTGATGTATCTACTGAAGAAATCAATTCAAAATATCATTACTTTAAACAGACACTCACAAGTGTATTGAACGAAATAAATAATGGCACTATCAATGCTTTTTTGTATCCAGGTGCTATTAGCTATCTCATTCTAAATTTTATTTACAAAATCGATTTCCTAATAAAGCCCGAAGGAAATATCCTCGAACAAATTAATCTGATCCATAAAAAGTTTTTTAATGACACCATCACGTCTGTTCATGACAAAAACAAGGAAATGATTCGTCTAATCCGGGAATTTGAAAAAATTAGTTTTGACGAATTTGCATCGGAGATATACGAGGTGAGTTCTACCTTCGGCACTTCTGTTCCCGAAGGTCACCAACGATTGGTAGAGATCATTGATGCACAAATTAATGATTTTGAATGGTATTGTGACAACAATTTTCCAGTGATTGCACAAGCGATCTGTGGCTACACTATTGGTTATTCACTATATTCTTTTGCATTGCCTGATCCAACAAAAGCCTTGCTTAAATTATATTATTCGATCACAGAAAATCAATTGTTCCAGGCACTTCATTTTAAAGATGTTTACGTTTCCTCAGATCAGAAATTTAATAAGTCAAAAATTACTTCAGCAATCAAAGAAATCATTAGGGATAATGAGGAAAAATATGGCAAAATATCTGTAGATCTTTCCGTTTTGAAATTTGAAAACACTTGCGCATTCTGCAAAAGTTATTTATCACTATTGAAAACTATCAACTAAAATGAATGATCAGATCAAAGATACCAATCCTAGAGAGATAATAAAACGCTTCGAAGATAATCTCATTCAGATAGCCACGCCATATAGTACGGGTACAGGTTTCTTTCTCAAGGAATACAATCTGATCATAACCAATGAACACGTCATCAGAGGCAATAAAAATGCCATGATCGCTGGCAAGACATTTAATAAGCAGATTGTGTCTGTATTATACTTGGATGAAACCTATGATTTGGCATTTATAAGTCCTCCCAATGATCACAATATGTCTGCTGTCGCACTGGGTGATACCAGCACCGCTGATGAAGGTGACAGTATAATTGCGATAGGTCATCCTTTTGATTTAAATTTTACAGCTACTCAAGGTATCATCTCTAATCTGGTCCATCAGAAAGACGACATCAGCTATATCCAGCACGATGCAGCCCTAAATCCGGGAAATAGCGGTGGTCCATTGGTGGATAAAACTGGAAAAATCATCGGAATTAATACATTTATCATCCAAGATGGCCATAATATCGGCTTCGCATTGACTTCAGACAATATCTTGAAATGTTTACATGACTTTGCGAAAGGTAATGGTGTCAAAGGTGTCCGATGTGCTTCATGCCGAAACATAAGTTTTGAGACAGAACAAAAGATAACCAATTACTGTACGTTTTGTGGTGCATCTATCTCTATGATTTCACTTATTCAAGAATATGAGCCATATGGATTATGTCTGACAGTGGAGGAAATGATCACAGCGTTAGGATACAATCCAGCTATCTGCCGCAAAGGTCCGAATAGCTGGTCGCTCCAAAAAGGCAGTGTCATCGTCAATATTTCATATTATGAGAAAACGGGCCTTTTAGTAGGTGATGTTTTCGTGTGTACCTTGCCAGAAAATAAGATAAATGACTTATATCTCTTTTTACTAAAACAGAATTATCTTCTCCAAGGCCTGAACTTTTCACTAAAGGATCAGGATATAATTTTGTCATTGCTGATTTATGACCAATATATCAACAGTAATACCTTATTGAAGCTATTTAAACAATTATTGACAAAAGCGGATGAATATGACAACATTCTGGTAGAACTGTATGGTGCTAAATGGAAAAACCAATTAGACCAGTTTGATAAAATTTAACAACTTTTTCAATTTTTTTAGGCAGAATGTAACTAGGTATAAAATTAATATCTATTTTTACCTTCCATTTACAATAAAAATACAGCTTTTTAAGCACATTTTAATAAAAAGTTTAATATGAACAATTTAGTTTCAAAAATCGGTGTTCTTCTTTTTGTAATATCTTCGCTCACGATTTCGGCGCAAGATATTCACTTTACGCAGTTTTATATGTCACCACTCAATCTCAATCCCGCATTGACTGGAGTAATGAATTGTAAAACCAGAATGGTAGCCAATTACCGTAATCAATGGTCAGCTATCCTTACTGCCAATGCGTACAATACTTATTCTGTATCTTATGACCAGAAGATACCTGTTGGTCGGGAAGATTATTTTGGAATCGGCGGCTCGATTTGGGGTGACGTGGCAGGAGCATCTCGGTTTGGAACTACACAAGGTAGAATTTCATTATCCTATAGCAAAAAGATGGCTGGATACAGAAAAAAAGCGAGTTACTTAGTGATAGGTGCAGATGCTGCATTGACCAATAGAGGTATCAGTGGCGACGACTTGAGATGGCCTTCACAAATATCAGCATCAGGTTGGGATCCTTCCACAGGTTTGGACGAATTGGCTGGTGTGGACAAAGACTTTTTATACGCTGACTTAGGTGCTGGTTTGCTTTGGTTTAGTATTATAGACAATTATACCAACTGGTATTTTGGAGCGGCTGTTCACCATTTCAACAAACCTAATGTGTCATTTTTGGGAACAGAGGTAGATTTATATAGCAGATATACTATGCATGCAGGTTTACAGTTCGAGATCCAACGCAAAATCTCTTTACTTCCTTTTGGTGTGTATATGGCTCAAGGCCCGCACAGATCACTTAATGCTGGAGCTAACCTTAGATTTGCAATGGGACCATCACGTACGACCAATCAATCATGGGAAATAGGTGCTTGGTATAGAATCGGAAATAAAGTACCTTCAGGTCTTCACTCTGACGCAGTTATATTATCTACCAGATTCAATTATGAAAACTTTGGTATTGGCTTTAGTTATGATATCAACGTTTCAGGCCTTAGACAGGCATCACCTGCAAACGGTGCTTTTGAATTTTCTTTACTTTACAATATCTGTGGACCAGAAAGTAGAGGCGTTTACTGTCCAAGATTCTAATTGCAATAAAGTAGATTGTACAATCAATCTTAGCAACCTATAGCATATTAATTTAAGGCAGGAATTTATTAGATTAATTATCTGTATTGATTTCTACCTAAGTTTATTATCCTCAACACGTCATTCAAATAATGATGTTTGATTTAATTAATAATAATAGAATTTTTAATTCTTTCAAAAACCAATTAAAATTATGTTTGGAAGTAAAAATGAAAAGCAAAATAATAACGGTGCCGTAGTTTCAGCAAATGTGAGTAACAGTATAGTTGAAGGTACAAGCATTATAGGAAATATCACTGCACCAAACGACATCAGAATAGATGGTACTCTTCAAGGTAAATTACATTGCAATGGCAGAGTCATCATAGGACCACAAGGCAAAATTGAAGGTGATATAACTTGTATTAATGCCATCATTGAAGGTAGTTTTATTGGCAATCTCAATGTTAAAGAACTTTTGACAGTTAAAGAGACTGGTGTAATTAATGGAGATATCAATTGTGATAAACTCTTTATTCAGACTGGCGCTGTATTTAATGTTACATGTAGTATGAGCGGTCAGAAACTCAAGCCTTTAGTACCAAAAGAACAAGTAGCTAAAGTCTGAGAGCAGTAACATACTAAAAAATATATAATGGAGCCATCCAAGCCTACAAAAAAAACAATCAATTATCTCCAATATTCGGGCTTAGGCATACAGTTTGCTGGCATGATGGTGATTGCAATTTTTGCAGGAAGATGGTTGGATGAAAAGATGGGCTTTTCAAAACCCATTTTTGTATTAGCGCTGATCGTCTTATTTTTCGGCACTTTTATGTACAAACTGTATATCGAATTGATAAAAAACAAATGAAAGACTATGCCAAAGGGTATGCCATTGCTATCATAGTGTTGATGCCTATTCTGTACATGATAGATTCATCTTTGTTTTTTGTAAATAATTCTATTGCTATTTATAGTATAGCTATGTTTACAGTCTTGAGTGTTCTTTTGTATTATTTTTTGAGAAAATCTATCTTCAGTCCCAACAAGCAACTTTTTCTCTCTATTACGATCGCAAATACACTTGTAAAGATGGTTTTTTCGGTGGGAATGCTTCTAATTTACAAAAAAATAAATAATCCAATAGATGGAGATTTTGTTTTGCCATTCCTGATAATTTATTTGGTTTTTACTATTTTTGAGACTTGGTTTATGATCCGTATGGCTGATGAAAAACCATAATTTTTTATAAAAAACGTAAGTATATGTCCAAGTTTATTACCACATATGAAATGGAAAATTTATTTTCTGTCACTGATACTGAACTAACAGAAGCAGATATCAAAATTATTTCAAGGCGTGGTGACACTATGCGTTTGATGTATAATAACAAAGCTTTTGATGCCCGAATAAAACATTTCGATTACGAAACCAAAGAAGCCAAGATTAATGTCAATGGCTTTGACTTCAAGATAAAAATAAAAGAGCCATTGGATCATCTGATTAAAGAATTGGGCTTCTTATCAGCAAACAAACACTCAGTAAAAGAAGTAAAATCACCGATGCCTGGGCTTGTGGTCAATATTTTTGTAGAAGTAGGCCAGGAAGTTTCTGAAGGTGAGAAATTACTTACTTTGGAAGCAATGAAAATGGAAAATATTCTTAAGTCTCCTGGTTCGGGCACTATAAAATCGATTCGTATTCAGAAAGGAAATTCTGTAGATAAAAACCAGATTTTAATAGATTTTGAATAATTTCTTTATGGTTTTTTAGGCATTGGTTTGCCAAAGTGCTGCACCCAATATTTATCAACCTTGGCTACAGCCATTTCATTGACTTTAGGATTCATCAGCATTGTACAGTGCGAATAGCTGTTCAACCAATCTTGGAGAACTTCGTCAAATGATTTTTGCCCTTCACCTAGATTTTCACCAGCAACCATCCAAGCATAGCCTACTTGATCCAATCTTTGTCCTATATCCAATCCATCAGAAGAATAATGTGCAAAAAAATTGTGCTCGTACATCTCAGTGGCCTGATTATGTGCACTCTTATACAATAAGTTATTCCACGTTATTTTATTCACTGGCGACATATATTTACGACCGCAATAGCATCCTTTCTCCCTGATCTTATTGACCGCATCTATCATATTTTTTTGCTGGCTGGCAGTAGGATGACTATCCGGCCATGTACCCAGACTAAAAAATAATAATAAAAAAATCAATGTTTTCATACCAAAATACAATTGAAACTATAACGTAATTTATTTATTCACTGTTTTATTATACTATAGAATAAACACTTTATTTAACTAAATTTTAAGTCATTATAAAAATGCAGCACCAAATACACCTGCAGAATCTCCCAAATCTGGTTTAAAAAACTGCGTATCTAGTCGATGATTGAAGACATGTTTTTTAACTTCTTCTACACCTTTTGTATAGATTTCAGCAATATTTCCAACTCCACCACCAATCACGATTGCGTCTGGGTCGATAATATTGATTACTACAGAAATTGCTTTTCCAAAATAGGCAAAAAGTCGCTCCATTGTCTCCGTTGCATATATATCATTACCAGCCCTGTATCTTTCGGTAATTTCCTTTAGATTTAGAGGCTGTCCGCTTATCTTATGATAGTATTTCTCTAAAGCAGGGCCTGAAATGACAGTTTCTACACAACCTACTTTTCCGCAATAACATGCACCACCAGATTCATCAAGGAAATTATGGCCCCATTCTCCACCGATACCTTGTCTTCCACCTACAACTCTGCCATCTACCACCAATCCTCCACCTACACCTGTGCCCATGATTACCCCAAAAATCACTTTTGCCTCAGGCATTAACTTTGGAATAACGCCCATTTTCGCTTCGGCTACAGCAAAACAATTGGCGTCATTACTGAAATTAAATTTGATACCAGTTCTTTTTTCAAGGTCGGCCTTCATGTTTTTTCCGTTGAGCGATGTACTATTACAATTTTTCATCACATTTAATATCGGATCCAGCGTGCCAGGAGTACCAATTCCTGCCGATATGGGACTCAGATTACGGTGTGATTTCATGTTTTCTATTAATGTGCAGAGTTGATCCAAGACGTGGTCATATCCTAGATGCCCTTCTGTAGGAATCCTTAGTCTTGTGACCACTTTATGATCTTCTTTATTGAGAATAATGCCTTCAATTTTTGTACCGCCCAAGTCGAAGCCCCATATTGCATCCATTATCTGTGAAATTTTCCGCAAAATAGACATTTCCAAACCATCTGAAAAAATATTATCTTCATTTTTGTAGTAAATATTCTGCCTTTCACTTATTAAGTCCTTACCTTGTGCCAAAATTTAATCCATAATGCAAAAGAATATTAAAGAAATCATACCTGGCTCAGGACTTGGAGCAATAAAGTTTGGAATGACCAGAGATGAAGTAATCAAAATTGCTGGTAAGCCTGACGACGTCGAAAATCTCCCAGGATTTGAAGAAGAGATCAGTGATACCTTAGAATCATGGCATTACGATGAGTATGAATTTTCTCTAGTATTCGATGGTGATTATGAATGGAGATTGGTTTCTATCGCGGTGAGTGATCCATATTTTACTTACAATGGTGTGTCGATTGTAGGTATGGACAAGCAAGACGTAATGGATATGCTCGAGAAAAACAATATAGAAATATCTGGTATGGAAGATGTTTCTGACGAAGAAAATCCTAATCTAGAGCTTGTCGAATCAGACGAAGAAGGTATAATGATTTGGTTTGAAAATGGTGAAGCAATTGAAATCCAAATATTACCTGATGTAGAAGAAGATGGTGAGACACTTATCTGGCCTGCATAATTTAATATTTTAGCGTTTTTGTAGCCACGCTTCCTTTTCTTGGACTGTATTAATATTTACAAATTCTTCGGTCGTGTATAATGGATGACGTGGTGCATTGATTGTTTTCAGAAATTTCTGAAGAGATCTCCCGTCATTCTCATAAAAGGTTTGTAATTGCAATAAAGCTGACTTCTCCCATATCGACAACATGGGTTCATACATTTGTTGGTTAGCATTATAATACATAGTACAGCTTTGGTTGTTTTTTTGATGAATGTCGATCAAGTCTTTTATGGTATCTGCACTTATATTTACCAAATCAGGTGCCAATAACAGCATTGGATGTATGTCATTTTCGAAACAAGATAAAATACCACCAATCGGTCCCGTATTTTCATACTTATCTATTATAGTTGAATATGTATAGTTTAAGTTGCTCTGATCTTTGTTGATCGACAAGCGAATATGGGCACAAAAAGGAAGTAATTTTTCTATGGCAATTTCGTAAAGATGGCGATTATCCACTTGAATCATAGATTTGTCTGTACCCATCCGAGTACTACGGCCACCCATCAGCACGACTCCATAAGGTAATTTCATAGAATCCTTTGGCTGCCTGAATAAATATTAAATCCTGATTTTTTGAGAAATCCAATTAAGGTCAGCTTATTCTCTTTTGCCAACTCAACTGCGAGACTTGAAGGTGCGCCAACTGCTACTATACAAGATATTCCGGCCATTGATGCTTTTTGGATTAATTCAAAACTTGCCCTACCACTAAGCAGTAATATATGTTTATTTAAAGGAATTCGTCCTGCCATAAAAGCATGTCCAATAAGTTTATCTAGTGCATTATGACGTCCTACATCTTCACTATGAAAAAGATAACCTCCCTCGGGGCTGAATATAGCGCAAGCATGAAGGCCGCCCGTCATCTCGAAAGCAGACTGCACAGCAAGTAGTTTCTCTTGCAAAGCAAACAATATTTTTCCATCAATTTTCATATCGTTATCAGCTTGTGAATACATAGACTGAGCCATAATCGCATCTACAGAAGCCTTACCACATACACCACAACTGGAAGTACTATAAAAATTCCTTTCCAAATTTTTGGCTTCAATTTTTGTCCCAGCTTCTAGCGCGACATTGACCGTATTGCCATCTTCTTGGACAACATCGGCTACTTCATCAAAGTCCTTGAGTAAGCCTTCGGTAAACATGAATCCCAAAGACAAAGCAATATCATCTCCTGGTGTACGCATCGTGATGGACATGGCCTTACTATCGCATTTGATCTGCAAAGGTGATTCTTCAGCAACAAAATCGATGTGCTTAGTGATATCACCAAATCTATACTTAGTGATGTCTATTTCCTTGATCTGCAGATTATGTATCTTTTTGTCAATCATGGTCGCCACATTCAACTTGTGGATTGGGAAAAAGGTCAGATTCGTCTTCATTTGGTCGCGGCTTAAGACATTGAAAATCCTTTTCTATAAGGATAAATAAACCATTCGCCATCCTTCCATCAAAACCAACCCGTGTGTCAGTATCCCAATGGGCTGCTAAATTTTCAGGTACTTGCACTGAAATTGTTTGATCAGTCAAGGATGCCACTAATTCATTACCATTATATTGTGCTATCTGATAGGTAAGCTTTTCATTGCCGAAATGACATTCATCACTTACAAGTCCGTGAGTCACAAAATGTAAAACTTCGGCCTGCGATAGACGCAATCTAACTGAATTGCCGCTGATGCGAATTTTCATCTCTGTATTATTTATAATGTTAGTTAAAGGTCATTGTTTGATTGTGTGAAATTAACTATAGAATCTAAAATACTATATTTGGAAAAAATATGATTTTCACACTTAATTATAACAACTTGTAAATATAAGGTAAAAAGGACAATTCTCAATTTATAATAAATCAGAATACATACAAAAATTAACATTTTAACATCATTTACCACTATAATTGTTACCAAAAACGACTGTCATTGATTTTATGATGAAAAAATTACCACCATTTATTCCAATTGTCGTACTTTTGAAAGCATCAAAAAATCATGATGGTAAGTCACAAAAATAAATGCATGCTATTAATGACTAGAGCAGTTTTTACTTGGATTGGAGTGGTAATTTTCCACTTTAGTATTTTTAGTCAAAAATCATTTCAACCGAAACAAGTAGATTTTGACTGGAAAGGTATTGTATATAGAAATGAAACGACAGGCAATGTTACACTCCATACCAATGGATATGCACTCGCTTACAACAATGGCAAAATAAAAACCTACTATAAGACCAATTATTACCACCTAGAATTGGGATATATGACGGATCCGAGAGAACAAAAGCAAAATAGAAATATTCCCATTTCATTTAGCAAGGTATCCCAATCATTTAAGTTCGGTAAACAAAATTACATGTACGTACTGCGAGCCGGAAAAGGTACTAAGCGATTGATCACCGATAAAGCTAAGCGCAAAGGTGTTGCCATTGGTTACAATTATGAGGCAGGGCCATCGATAGCATTTCTCCGACCTTATTATTTGGAATTAATATACAATCTGGAGGAAAACGGCCAGTCTTATAATGAGTTGCGAGTAGAAAAATATAGCGAAGCCAATGCAGCAAAGTTTTTAGATTATAATTCTGTTTTCGGTGGTGCAAGTGGTGGCTGGTCATCAATAAGTGTAGTACCAGGCATTCAAGGTAAATTGGGTTTGTTTTTTTCATTGGGTGCCTTTGAAGAATATGCCAAATCATTAGAAATCGGTATCATGGGTGACTTATATATTCGTAAAGTTCCGATCATGGTAGAAACTGAAACAGTCAGTGCAAAACCATACTTTTTGAACTTTTATGCTACACTGGAGTTTGGTAAAAGGACGAATTAACATTTAAGAATACAATCATAAATCGAGTATAGTGGTAGAATTGCCCATAATCTCACAACAACCAACTGAACAAAGGGCCAAAAAGCCTGACTGGTTGAGAGTAAAACTCCCGATAGGTGAAGATTATCGTCGGGTAAGAAATCTGGTAGATGAATATAAATTGCACACCATATGCCAAAGCGGTAATTGCCCAAATATGGGCGAATGTTGGGGCGCCGGTACGGCCACCTTTATGATTTTGGGCAATGTGTGTACAAGAAGCTGTTCTTTTTGTGCCGTGAAAACTGGAAAACCAACCGAATACGATGAGGATGAACCAGCACGTGTGGCAGAAGCAATTTTCTTGATGAAGGTAAAACACGCTGTCATCACATCTGTAAATCGCGATGAACTCAAGGACAAAGGTGCTGAGATCTGGCATCAGACTGTCAAAAAAATCAAAGAATTGTCGCCAGATACTACTATAGAAACATTGATACCAGATGTAAAAGCCAATTGGGAAGCATTAGAAAAAATGATCAGTGCTGGCCAAGAAGTAGTTTCTCACAATATGGAGACTGTAGAAAGCCTTTATAGAAAAGTAAGGCCTCAAGCCAAGTATGACAGATCACTTGAACAAATCAGACGTACTAAAGATTTCGGTAAACGTACGAAGTCTGGTATCATGGTAGGCCTAGGCGAAACCAAAGACGAAGTTCTAAAAACAATGGATGACCTAGCAAAGCATGGATGTGATGTCCTTACGATCGGTCAATATCTACAACCTACGAAAATGCACATAGAGGTAGCGGAGTATGTTCATCCAGACACATTTGCGATGTACAAAGCCGAAGGAATGCAACGTGGATTTGATTTTGTAGAGAGTGGCCCATTGGTCAGAAGTTCTTATCATGCGGAAAGACACCTGTAGAATTAAAAAAAAATAAAAAAATATACAAATTTATTGTGCAGTTTACGTAAGAGTTATATTTTTGCACCGCATTTAGAAATTTGAGTCTTAGATTTTAGATTTTAATTATGCTAATGCCCCCTTAGCTCAGTCGGTTAGAGCGACGGACTGTTAATCCGCAGGTCCCAGGTTCAAGTCCTGGAGGGGGCGCAAAAAGAAGCCCGGTTTTCGTAAGAAAATCGGGCTTCTTTAGTTTTTACAAAATTCTATTCTATCAGTGATGTACTACAAGTTTTTCTGTTTGTTTCCTGCCAGAAATGTCCGTAGCTGTTACAAAATAAAGGCCTGACGGTATATGACTGACATCTATTGTAGTATGGTCAATACCACCATGCTGAGTGAAAACAGCTCTACCCGAAATATCCAATAATTCTACCTTTGACAAAATAACATCTGGATGGTAGATTATCGCTTCACTTTGTACAGGATTGGGTTGGATATTAATAACTTTTAGACTTTGATCTAGTGTTACACTAGATAATCCCAACGACTCGAAGCTAAAGGCCATGATGGAGTTTGCTTTAGATGGGTAATCTAGAATTCTTTTACCGACTTGGTTTAATGCCCATGAACCTTCCTCAGAATGAATAAGTAATATGTTGTCATATTCGGTAATATCCCAAATTAACATATATCTCAACGAGTCTTCTGAAATTAAACTTTTTACTAATTCATACTGATTGTCTTCGATTATAACAATATCTTGTTTGTTGGATACTTTATCATAACCTAGTATACCTATTGGTTTACCGTTTACAAATGTAAAGCTATTGTAATGATATTCTACCGGCATTGCCACTTTACTCACCAACTTATCTCGATGATACACAGAAATCACTTCATTGTCAGAATTGGGACTATGCGACCAAATTGTATTATCTCCATCTATTGCCAACAATAGAGTAGGACCTTCAACATCAAATGATTCTAATTCCCAAAAGTCTTCCTGATGATTAAGGGATGCATCAGAGTATATTACCATAAACATTTTTTCCCCATCTCTTTTATTTAATAGAACCTTACCACCACCTATTGTATTAACAAAAAATGTTTTTAGTCTATCACAAATTACTGTGTCTGTTTGGCCAATTTGTCTGCCATATCGGTCCAATGGTACTGAAAGTATGTATTGTGGATTGGTGAATACCTCATGATAGATACATCTATAGCCGTCAGTATTGGAGTCTTTTAAGATGTATTCCACTTTATTGACAAAGATAGGGTTGGCAGTAAATTTTCGGGCCGTAGTATCTCCAGGCATAGTGGTAAGATAAGTACCTAACCGTCCTGACATGTCAGAAAAACTTCTTTCAGTCATGGTAACATCTATCCCAGCTATAGAAAAGGGAGGCCAAATGCCTAAAGTATCTTTTGATTTCCAAGAAAGCAATCTTACAGAGTCTTTCTCAAAGATAATACTCCTAGCAACTTCTGGACGATCTACTTCCTTGTGGCCATAGCTGTACTTCCATGCTACATTACCAGTACTAATATCTCGCTTCTCCAGATAGGTGCCTGAGACATCACCTTTGTAAGATGTCTGATATGATGTATATAGATAATTATCTTTGATTTCTGGTTTGCATCGTAGGGTAAAATTTAACAAATTATATCCATTCCCTTCTTCACTATTTTCTGTAGTATCAATGATCGTGTGATACCATACAGGCTGAATATTTGTAAATTTTAACGGCTCATATGGACGCAATGGTAGATATTTCGTCTGACCACACAAAGGCAAGGAAAGGATAATACACAAAAATAGATGTAAATTATGTTTCATGATAAAAAGTTTTAATGTTTTAAATAATTTAAACAAATATAAACTATTATTACGAGATTTCAATGTAATGCAATGGTTTTTTTTATATTAGCAAAACTGTATTTCCTATTTCTACTATATTTTACACAATTACCACAATATCATTCGTATAATGTTTTATATTATGCCAAATATTATTTCATTTTTGTATCAATTAATGTACATACACCATTTTTAGTTTTATTTTTAGATTATAAGGTATTTTTAATTACAACAAGCTGTTACTTATAAATATACCCATTAAATTAAAATTTGCACCCAATACTGTATATCATCCTATCTTTGTAGCATATTGATAAACAAAATAATATCATGCACACAGACATAGCCACCTATAACAACAATCAGACATCGGATGACAAAACAATTTGTGATGAGATAGCCAAAGCCATCGACTCTGTGCTGACCGAAGCGGAAAGCAAAATATGGCATGCTCACCCGGTTTGGTTCTTTGACGGAAATCCAATAGTTGGCTACAGTAAACAGAAAAAAGGAATCCGGTTAATGTTTTGGAGTGGTGCGGACTTTGAAGAGGGCAACTTAAACGTGGTGGGCGAAAAATTTAAAGACGCTTCCGTATTTTACACAAACAT
Source organism: uncultured Saprospiraceae bacterium (assembly GCA_937952155.1). Taxonomy (GTDB): domain Bacteria; phylum Bacteroidota; class Bacteroidia; order Chitinophagales; family Saprospiraceae; genus OLB9. The sequence goes on along the minus strand of CALFYH010000312.1, from coordinate 142 downwards.
CTCAGAAATCTCCACAAAAGATTTGAGGCGTTGGCTTAACAAAGCAGAACAAATACAATGGGATTATAAAAACATTGTTAAGCGAAAAGGTAAATTGGAAAGGCTAAAATGAACTGTCACGATCAAGAAATTTATAGTTCAA
>CALFYH010000311.1 GCA_937952155.1 uncultured Saprospiraceae bacterium | reverse complement strand
CGACGCTCTTCCGATCTAACTAGTTTTGATCAAAAAAAAGGGATAACCTACCTTAATAAGTTATCCCTTTTCTCAATATGTTTAAAACCAAATTTAGCTTGGTCTGAAATTTATTTTTCTCATACGAAGACTCAAAGGCGTCACTTCTAAATATTCGTCATCTCTGATGTATTCCATGGCTTCTTCCAATGAAAATTGGATTTTAGGTGCAATCTTCATATTCTCATCAGAACCAGAAGCACGCATATTTGTCAATTTTTTACCTTTTATTACATTGATTTCCAAGTCATTGTCTCTTGAGTGCTCGCCTAATACCTGACCGATATATACTTGTTCACCAGGATCAACAAAAAACTTACCTCTATCTTGCAATCTATCTATGGCGAAGGGTAGGGCTTGTCCCATTTCCATTGATACCATGGAGCCTTTCAGTCTTGCAGGCAAATCACCTTTGAATGGTTCAAATTGGTGAAATCTATGAGTCATTACAGCTTCTCCAGCAGTTGCAGTCAAAATGTTATTTCTCAATCCGATGATGCCTCGTGAAGGAATTTCAAATTCAAGGTGCTGAACATCTCCTTTTGGTTCCATAACCTTTAACAAACCTTTGCGTTGGGTGATGAGTTCTATAACTTTACCAGAAGATACTTCGGGCACATCCACAACAAGAATTTCAACGGGTTCACACTTAACTCCATCAATCTCTTTTATAATAACTTGTGGTTTTCCTACTTGTATCTCATAACCTTCACGTCGCATGGTTTCTATTAAGACACTTAAGTGCAAGACACCACGACCAAAGACATTAAATTTGTCCTCAGATTCTCCGTCTTCTACTCTTAGAGCAAGATTTTTTTCGAGTTCTTTATATAGGCGCTCTCTAAGGTGTCGAGATGTTACATACTTACCTTCTTTACCGAAAAATGGCGAGTTATTTATCGTAAATAACATACTCATCGTAGGCTCATCTACTTCAATACGTGGTAATGCCTCTGGTTCATTGAGATCGACGATAGAGTCTCCAATATCGAAATCATCAATTCCTACAACGGCACATAAGTCACCACTACGCACTTTTGATACCTTTGCTTTGCCTAAGCCTTCAAATACAAAAAGCTCCTTTACCCGTACTTTTTTCATCACTTCGTTTTTCTTACAGATATAGTAATCTTTATTTTCTTCAAGATCACCTCTGAAAACACGGCCGATAGCTATTCTTCCTTGGAAAGCATTAAAATCTAATGATGTTATGCCCATCTGTACAGCACCTGCTTTATATGGCGCTTCTGGAATGACATCGATAACCGCTTGGAGTAATGGTTTGATATCTTTAGTTCGGATATCGTGCTCGAAACTCATCCATCCATCTCTACTTGAACCGAACAAAGTCACAAAATCTAATTGTTCTTCTGTCGCACCGAGATTGTACATCAAGTCGAAAACATCACTTTGTACTTCTTCTGGTCTGCAGTTTTCTTTATCTACTTTATTGACCACCAATATTGGCTTTAAGCCCAATTCAATGGCTTTATTTAATACAAATCTGGTCTGTGGCATCGGTCCTTCGAATGCATCAACGAGCAGTAAAACACCATCAGCAAGATTGAGTACACGCTCTACTTCACCACCGAAGTCCGAGTGACCTGGTGTGTCGATGATATTTATCTTAACGCCTTCATACATGACGGAAACATTTTTAGATAAAATGGTGATACCGCGTTCGCGCTCTAGATCATTATTGTCGAGGATCAATTCGCCTGTGTCTTTGCGTTGATCCATGGCTTTACATTCGTGAATTATTTTATCCACAAGTGTGGTCTTGCCATGATCTACGTGTGCAATGATGGCGATATTTCTGATTGATTCCATAAATTTTTTTGTGAATTTGGATTTACTGAAATAGTAAAATTAATTATTAAAGTCTTCCTTTTTAATTGTGATTCTTCTGCCTCTGTACTTAAGTATTTTACCATTATCTACCATCTTAGAAACCTTTTTGTCGATTTCAACGATACAATGACGTTTTTGAATGTCGATATTGCCTATTTGTTTTTTATTGAGACCAGCATGGCTTGCCAATATATCTATCAAAATACCAGGATGGATGTTGTCAATTTTTCCTATGTTGACAAAATATGGTTCCATGTGCGGATTAGATTGATAACCACGAGTATTACGTGCTTCTCTAGGCGCTCGATCTTCCCAAGGACGACCATCGCGACCGCTTTCTCTTCTACCTTCATCCCTTCTCCCTTCGTCTCTACGACCATCACGACGACCATCTCTACGACCTTCATCACGACGATTACCTCCACGATCATCTCTACGTTCACTTAATGAAATATTGAGATCATCTTTTTCTACTTTTTTGTAGAGTTTATTAAATTCCAAGGCAAGAATTTTTTCCATTAATTCTTGTTTGGAAAGCGCTTCAAACATTTCTGAAGCCTTGGTTTTTAATTCATCATTTAGTTCGATTGTGTCGGTATTGAGTACCTTTTCTGTCCATTTTTCGAGCTTTTTATTGTACATTTGAGATTGGAGCGGCACCTTGATATGCTTGATGTCCACACCAATTGTACGTTCGAAAAATCTAATTCTGCCTATATCTTGAGGTGTTACGATAGCCAATGAAGTACCTTTTTTTCCAGCTCTGGCTGTACGTCCACTTCTATGGGTGTAATATTCTGGATTCTCTGGCAAAGAATAATGCACCACATGCGTCAATGAATCAACATCTATGCCTCTAGCAGCCACATCTGTTGCTACAAGAATTGAAGTTGATTTGTTTCTAAACTTAGCCATGACAGCATCACGCTGCGACTGTGACATATCGCCATGCAAAGGCTCAGCTCTGTAGCCTTCTTTCTCAAGATATTCTGCAAGTTCTTGTGTATCCATCTTGGTTTTGCAAAATATAACACCGTAAAAGTCAGTAAGATAATCCAATACACGTTTCAAGGCTGCTTCTTTGTCGTGTTTATTAACATAGATATATTTATGGTCTATGTTTTCATTGGTTTTACTTTCTGAATGGATTTTTACTTCAAATGGTTTTTCCATATAAGTGCCTATAATCCTGCGTATTTCAGGTGGCATAGTAGCTGAGAACAACCAAATTACCTTTTCATCTGGTGTACCAATAAGGATTTTGTCGATATCCTCTTGAAATCCCATATTAAGCATTTCGTCGGCTTCATCCAAGACCAAAAATTCTATTTGATCGAGTTTTACAGCCTTACGATCTATCAAATCCTGCAATCTTCCTGGAGTTGCCACAAGGATATGTGGAGGATTTTTCTTGATATCTCTGATTTGTGAAGTGATTGGAGTACCTCCATACACAACTTGGGTTCGGAGCCCTTTTTTATATTTGCCAAAATTTTCTAACTCCTTTGAAATCTGTTGCGCCAATTCTCTTGTAGGTGCAAGGATGAGTCCATAAATGTAATTTATATTGGTATCCAAGAAGTGTAATAATGGAAGCCCGAAAGCAGCAGTTTTCCCTGTTCCTGTCTGAGCAAGACCTATAAAATCTGGTTTATTTTCCAATAATGCTGGAATAGCTTTGCTCTGTATTTCTGTAGGTGTTACAAAACCTATTTCCTCAAGTGACTTTAAAATATCGTCACTCAGGCCTAATTCTTTGAAAGTTTGCAATGGTATATTTTATTTGAAGCCGCAAAGGTAATCAATAATTTGGTTTTTACCTTTTTTAAACCGTATAAGATCAATTATCTTTTGTTAATCAATTGATAATAACATTTTTGAGTAAGGATTTTAGCACTAAATTGTACTCATTCGTACACTCGACTGCTACCTATTACTGCTCCTGCAAATCCCAAAATAGCTGTGGCAACGGTATCTGTGATAACAAACCAGACTGGAAAATTGTATGTAAATAAGTAAATCATCACTGCCATGAAAATAATACTCATAGATATCATAC
>CALFYH010000310.1 GCA_937952155.1 uncultured Saprospiraceae bacterium | reverse complement strand
CGCGGATTACTATGACAATTGCGAATTGGTTTCTATTCAAGTAATTCCTGAATTCCTTACGTGCAGCAGCCCGAATCCAACACTTGTCAAATTGGTGGTAAAGGACAAATCTGGTGCTACTGTTAGTGCAAGTACAAATGTAAGTTATAACATTCCTAACAATAATAATGTATTGGTTTGTAATGATCAAATTACATTGGATGTAAATCAGTTTACCCCAATCGAGATTACGCCTTCTATGGTTTTGGAAGGTTCATACAATTGTAATGCTGATCTAGAAGTGACCTTATCTTACAATAATGTTAATTATCCAAAACCTGAAGTTAAATGGACAGATTCAGGAAAGACATTGGCGTATAAGGTTACTGACAAAACTACTTTGAATTCTTGTTGGGGCACGATTAAAGTAGAAAAAAGCAATAATTGTACACAGACATTTAGGGTATGTGATACCAGATGTCATGGTGGAGATTTGGGTGATTGTAATTCAGGATATACCGATACTGATAATGTGGAATGGCCATGCGTATTTGATTTGTATGTATGCAATCGCAATTTTGCAGACAAACTTACACCAGATGATCTACAATATTTGCATGGAGTAGATCCTAAAAATACAAAACCACAAATTGTAAATTATGATTGTAATACACTTTTTATGGATTATGAAGACGATGTTATAGAATTCGGTGGCATTGGCTCTGGCAACAAAAAACTCATCCGTACTTGGTCTTTGCTTGATTGGGAAACAGGCAACGAGTTTAAATATATTCAAGTCTTCACTGTATATGTTACTGGACTGGATATTTGCGATACTTTACCGTGGAATACACCAGCTGGAAATTGTGCTTCAGGTCACACTTATAATGACGCCATAGAATGGCCAGCAGATATTACAGTCAGTAATGCATCTATTTCACTAGCTGCAATAAAAGCCAACAACAGTGTGCATCCCAATGACGTACAGCCAGTTTTAGCGTCTTCGTGTAGTAGTTTGTATAACTTAACATTTAACGATGTAGTTACTCAAATTGATGCCACTACATTATTGATATCCCGTACTTGGTCAGCATTCAATACCCAAACAAATGTTAAAATAACTTTTGTTCAAAAAATCACATTACTGACGACTAGTCAAGCAAGCGTATGTGCATTTACCTACTATGATGCGCCAATTGAAGGTGTAAATATGGGATTAGGCAATACCGATGCATCAGGATGCGCTAGTTTCGGTTTTATACCAGATTATACCATTACACCTTTTAAAGATGGAAATGCACGAGATGGAGTCGATATCATGGACTTGGTAGCTGTTTATGAAAGCGTCTTAGGTTTGAGACAATTGAATCCATATCAGCAGTTAGCTGCGGATGTAAGTGGTACCGGTGGAATAACGACGCTTGATTTGGTTACTTTGAAAAATTTGGTTGATGGTGTGACAGATAATTGGCCAGCTACAGTACCAGTTTGGCGTTTTCTTGACAAAAATCATCAAATTATCAATGGCAACATTAGCCCAATAAATACTTTTATCAATACAAATAACTTAATCTATGGAAACGAATTCATCGGTATAAAAATGGGTGATATCAATGGTAGTTATAACCCAGATGATAATAACAAGCCGCCTACCTTCACGGTCATCAAAGCTACAGACACAGCTGTCAATAAAGGTGAAACATATGAGCTACAATTGAAATCAGACAGAAACCAAAATCTATTGGCCGTTAATCTGGAATTTAACATCAAAGATGCGGGTATCTCTGTAATCGATGTGACAAGTAATAAACTTCCCGGATTCAACAAAACTGAACACGTCTCTATCAAAGATGGCATTGTTAAAATCTCTTGGTTTATCAATTTATCTGAAACACCTCAAGGAATAAACCTTAGAACCAATGAAAATTTTATCAGTTTCACTTTTGTTTCCAATAAAAATTCTGTTCTCAGCGACCTATTTGATTTAAATGAAGATGCATCCAATCAAATCAAACAAAGTGGCGATATAGATGCTGCGAATGTAGATTTATATTGGGAATCTAAGATTATAAACGGTGTATCTGATGGAGATATTTCTAGGCTAATGATAGCACCAAATCCATTTACAGAATCGGTATATGTATTGGGTTTAGATCAAGATGCATCTTATGAAATACACAATGTATCTGGTCAATTGATAACTAAAGGAAGTATTTCTCAGTCTGGATTACTAGACTTGGCTGGACTAGAAAATGGCTTCTATCTATTGCATGTACACGAAAATGGCAAAAAAACATCGATACACAAACTTATAAAAGTGGAATAAAACGTCAGATTGACAAAAACGCTATAAAGCTCCCGTCCTTCTTTGGATCCGGGAGCTTTTTATTTTTATAACTAAAACTTTTTTCTTTTCTTGCAGGCTGAACAATAAAATAAGCAAGATGCTGACTGTATATTCAGATGATTACTTCATGGAACAAGCCATCAAGGAAGCCAAAAAAGCAGCCATGGCTGGCGAAATACCTGTAGGTGCTGTCATCGTCTGCCAAAAACAAATCATAGCACGCGCCCACAACCAAACCCAGATACTAAATGATGTCACTGCACACGCCGAAGTAATAGCCATCACGTCAGCAGCATCATATCTTGGCGGCAAATACTTGAAAGACTGCACTTTATACGTAACGCTCGAACCATGTGTCATGTGTGCTGGAGCATTATACTGGTCGCAAATAGACCGAGTCGTTTATGGTGCTAGTGACGAAAAACGGGGATTTATGCGGTATGGCAAAGAATTATTGCATCCAGGTACCAAGCTGGAATTTGGTATCCAACATGATGCTTGCGCAGAATTATTGACCAAGTTTTTTGAAATCAAAAGATAATGGTGTCCTTATCCTGATTGGATAATTGCTCCTTTGATTCCATCCCCAAACTTCGAAATGAAATTAATTTTGAACTCAAAAATATACATTATGATTCGTAATAGATTTTCTAATGCATATTTCAAATTTAAGCACGATTACT
>CALFYH010000309.1 GCA_937952155.1 uncultured Saprospiraceae bacterium | reverse complement strand
ATCTACACAGGCGAAGACACTCTTTCCCTACACGACGCTCTTCCGATCTCTGTTTGTGAAGATATTTGGGACGTAGGGACTGATGATCCTCTTTATACTATTATTCCATTGGATGAAATGCAAAAACATAATCCAGATTTTATCATCAATGTGTCAGCTTCGCCCTTTAATTTTGAACATGCTCGAGCGCGGATACACACTGTACGTGCTAATGTTGAAAGATATCATATACCCATGTTCTATATTAATCATTGTGGCGCACAAACCGAATTAATTTTTGATGGAGGTAGCATAGTAATGTCTGAAAAAGGAATATTAGTAGATGAATTACCATATTTTGAGGAATGCATCAGGCATTATGAGCTTACTGATGTAGTAAATTCATCTGTAAACACTGAACAGCCAAAAAATAAAATGACGCTTATTCATGATTCTATTGTAATGGGCCTTAAAGATTACTTCCGAAAACTTGGTTTTAATAAAGCAATATTGGGACTTTCAGGCGGTATAGATTCAGCTGTGACCGCGGTGCTTGCAGCAAGAGCATTAGGGCCTGCAAATGTTCGTGTGTTACTTATGCCATCACAATTTAGCACAGGTCATTCTGTGGATGATGCTCTCGGATTAGTAAATAAATTGGGTATAGCTCATGATATTGTTCCAATTAAAGATATGTACGATGCCTTTTTGGACAAATTATCACCCATCTTTGGAGATTTGCCTTTTAATGTAACAGAAGAAAATATTCAAGCCAGAGTCCGCGGTATATTAAATATGGCGATATCCAACAAATTTGGCCACATACTTCTAAATACAACCAACAAAAGTGAAATGGCTGTAGGATATGGGACACTTTATGGCGATTTATGTGGAGGTCTGTCTGTCATAGGTGATGTATATAAAACTGAAGTTTATGAACTGGCTCGCTATATTAATAAAGATGAAGAAATCATTCCTTTAAACTCAATAATAAAACCACCTTCTGCAGAGTTAAGGCCAAATCAAAAAGACAGCGATAGTCTTCCTGATTATGATATTTTAGATCCAATTTTATATCAATATGTGGAAAAAAGACAAGGTCCACAAGATATTATTGATATGGGATATGATCCCGCACTTGTCAAAAGAATCCTAAGATTGGTTAATATCAATGAATTTAAAAGGTATCAAACAGCCCCAGTTCTTAGAGTAAGTACAAAAGCATTTGGTATGGGCAGGAGAATGCCAATTGTTGGTAAATATTTAAGTTAAAAAACAACGATACATAGATACCAAATTTCGAATATATTTAGTAAAAAATACCTCTTCATTTATTTCCGTGCAAATTGAAAATAATTCAGTATTCAATATTGAATGGTCATATTAAAAATAGAAACCAAAATAATTCCCTACAAAATTTATCCATTATTTTCAAAGATAGTACAAGCTAATTCTTAAAATATTAAATAAACCTAAGTTTCATTCTGATTTAGTTTTACGCTAGTCAACACCAAGTTATTTTGGGTATTTGAGCAAAAATAATTATAAGAATATTATAGTTTCAAAGCCTTTTATAATTTCCCATAAAAATGCTGTAGAAATTCTATTAACACCCTTAAAATGGAAAAAGCTTCCTGGGTATTTCACCAGAAAGCTCTTATAAAAAAAGGCGGCGACCTACTCTCCCACTTTCGCAGTACCATCGGCGCTGAGGGGCTTAACTTCTCTGTTCGGAATGGGAAGAGGTGGAACACCCTCGCTATAACCACCTATATCGTCTTTAAGTATTCAGTTTTTACGCTGATACCCAATTATCTCTTTATTTCATGACAGTCGGGAGAAAATTTTCAATTCACGTTTCCTAGAATAATCTCAAGGTCTTGCTCTTTTTAAAAAAAAAGGAAGCATTCGGGTAATTAGTACTACTCGGCTCCATACATCACTGCACTTCCACCTATAGCCTATCAACGTCGTCATCTTCAACAACCCTTTTAGTCCGAAGACAATGGAATACTCATCTTGGAGTTGGCTTCGCGCTTAGATGCTTTCAGCGCTTATCCGTTCCAGACTTAGCTACCCAGCAATACACCTGGCGGCATAACTGGTGCACCAGTGGTCTGTCCAACACGGTCCTCTCGTACTAGTGTCAGATCTCCTCAATATTCCTACGCCCACAGTAGATAGAGACCGAACTGTCTTGCGACGTTCTGAACCCAGCTCGCGTGCCACTTTAATGGGCG
>CALFYH010000308.1 GCA_937952155.1 uncultured Saprospiraceae bacterium | reverse complement strand
GGAGTTCAGACGTGTGCTCTTCCGATCTTCGATGGTGAATGGTAGGTTTGACATAACGTTTGTTCATTTTAATAACGATACAAAGGTAAAAGGGTTGTGCGCAGCCTTTTTGCGTAGTTGATATTTATTTTTAGTTTTCTCGCAGATTTATTAGATTCCGCAGGTGGAATGAATGAAAGTAACAACATCTGTGTAATCCGTGTAATCTGTGAGCAATAATTTCTCTCTCGCAGATTTTTTTCGCGGGTGGAATGAATGAAAGTAATACTATCCGTATATCTGTGAGCTATTACCTCTCTTTATACCACTTCTGCAACAACAGATTCAAAACTCTCATCCCATCGTAATAGTTTTACATTAACGACTGTATTGACCAAAGTCTCATCTTTCGGAAGTGTGACTTTTATATAATTGTCTGTAAAGCCAGTCATTACATCTGGATCAGAAGAATGTTCCACAAGCACTGGTCTGATAGTACCTAAGAATGGCTCAGTAAATGCAAGTTTCTTTTTATGTGACAAAATACGCAGCTTTTCATTTCTTTCTCTGCGTACTTCCATTGGTACGATATCTGTCATTTCAGCAGCTGGTGTATTAGCTCTTTCCGAATAGGTAAATACGTGCAGATAAGAAATATCCAATCCATTAATAAAGTGATAAGTATCCAAAAAGTCTTCGTCTGACTCACCTGGAAAACCAACTATAACATCTACACCGATACAACAATGCGGTATGAATTTATGTATCCATTGTATGCGTTCTTCATACAACTCTCTCAGATATCTTCGCCGCATGGCTTTCAGTACCTTATTGCTACCAGATTGGAGTGGAATATGAAAATGTGGAACAAACGTATTTGAAGTAGAGACAAATGAAATTATTTCTTCGGTCAGTAAGTTAGGCTCGATGGAGGATATTCTGATCCTGTCGATGCCTTCTACCTGATCAAGTGCATGTACCAAATCCACAAAAAGTGCTTCCTTTTTTGGCTTTAATCCTTCGATAACTTCGGTTCCATTGCCGAAATCACCAATATTCACACCAGTCAAAACGATTTCCTTGACACCTTGTTTTACAATTGCATTTGCATTAATCAGTACATTTTCGATAGTATCACTTCTAGAACTTCCTCTCGCTTGCGGTATGGTACAAAAGGTACATTTGTAGTCACATCCATCTTGGACTTTCAAAAATGATCTGGTCCGATCTCCAAAAGAATACGAATCAATAAACGAATTGGCTTCTTTCACATCACCAGCAACGACCATGCCTTTGCCAGAAGTATTGGATAAACCATCAATGTACTTGAGAATATTAAATTTTTCGGCAGCACCCAAGACCAAATCCACTCCTGGTATTTGAGCTATTTCTACTGGTTTTAATTGAGCATAACATCCTACTACCACGATTCTAGCGTCTGGTGCGTATTTTAATGCCCTACGGACCTCATATCTACACTTTTTATCTGCAAAATCTGTAACCGAACAAGTATTGAGCACATAAATATCCGCGCCATCTTCAAATTCGACCACGCCGTACCCTTTGTCTTCGAAAGAACGGCGTATGCTGGAAGTCTCAGAAAAATTGAGCTTACAACCAAGTGTATGAAATGCTACCGTTTTTGGAGTGGCCATAATAAAATTTTATTCCTTTCCTTTTTTAGGCGGATCCTTTGGTTTTTCTTCCTGTTTTTTCTTATCCACGGGTTTGACTTCAGTTGCTTTTGGTG
>CALFYH010000307.1 GCA_937952155.1 uncultured Saprospiraceae bacterium | reverse complement strand
ATTAGTGACTTTTCTTCAAGATGGAGAATGAGATTTGGAGTCAGATATATTTTCAACTAACCAATATTTAATTTTAAACTAAAAAAGTCAGGCAAACTACTAATTTGCCTGACTTTTTTTTAACATCTATTATGAAATTATATTTTATAAGTATTTACACATTTTTGACCATATTGGCTAATGGTCAAAGTGGAAATTTAATAAATAAACTGGATTTCACTAGCAAAATCCAAGCACTCCACATCAAAAAGTTTGAATGGATAATCAATCAGCAATTGGATTCGCTACAAAACCTTTTTCATGATGAACTGCATTATATTCATTCTAATGGCTGGAAAGAATCAAAGGCTGAGATCTTCGAAGATATGGCATCTGGCAAACTGCGTTATGATGACATCATTATCCATTCATGTGAAGTCAGATTGATCGATAATACTGCAGTCGTAACTGGTAAAGGCACTTTCTGTGTCCAAATGGCAGGCAAGCCTCTTGAATTTAAACTCTATTACACTGAAGTATATGTGATCACAAACCAATGCATTAAGCTCATTAGCCGTCATGCTTGTAAGGATACAGGAAAATAATTTATAACCCTAATTACAGCAATATCTCAAACTAATTGTCATGAGCTCTCGCCTTGATATTTTTATCAGGTATTATTGGCTCTTCTTTGATAGCTAGTGTCACACCATCACCGATGACTGGCTGACCAGCATTGACCCAAGCTGTGTAGATACAAGAACCAACTGCATTTATTGCCAATCTCATTTGCTCTTCGACCATAGATCCCATTGCATTAGTGTAAGCATCAGCATATTCAGGACATTGAATGCGGATTGTTTGTCCCAAACGTTCATCATAGCAATATTGCAAAGCAGAATCAAATGTCTTACTGAGTCTTTTTTCGATTGCTAAAACACTATCAAGATGGCTATGTGCTTTGATTATTATATTCCAGAAGAATGTCTTTGGATCTTCGATGTACGTTGCTTTTCCAACAAAAAAATCATATTCTCTTTCTGCAAATAGTTCGGGAATTCGTGATTCCCAAAATGCGTGAATACCAACCTGGTCAGTAAGTTGACCATTATAATTTGAGGTAGTATGTAAAGGCACATGGGCATCACTTATATAATGTCCAAACTCCGCAGATATCCTCAATATAGATGTCAAATCCTTGTTTTCGAAGGCCTTGGTTAGTTTTGATTGCATACTTTCCAAGTGGTAAGGTACTATACCATAAGGCGAAAAATGATCTTCGATAAGTACGTCCACCTTGTTTGTTTGGAAATATGTAGTCCCAAAAAGTTCATCTAAATCATAGCCTGAGAGCCGCCATTCATCTTCATAATATAATGGTTTGATGACCTTTTTCCAATATTTTACAAAAGTAGGGTAGTCAATAGCTAATCGCACACCACCAAAGCTTTTTGTGGACAAGAATACGGAATCTCGAATGATCTCTTTATCAAAATACAAAGAATCAGTGCCGCTGATAAATTTAATTTTACAATGTTTTATGATGGCTTCTTCAAAATCACGAGGTACATTTGGAAATGGAATTTTATCCCAATGATCGATATCTATATAATGTCTCACGCCTTCATGTTTGGTGGCATATCTCCGCTTATCTGGATCTACAGCATGCTCTGACATGTAATCTATGTTTTTTTTATAGAAAACAATAAGTTCTTGAGGTAATGTAAAAACAGCCATTCTATTAATCAATCGATGACCGTAAAAGCCCCAAGCTTCAGGTTTGACCATGGATGTCATTAACACCACTGTCACAAGTGCACAAACCAATAAACAAATCCTCTTCATATATCTATAAAATTTAAGCTGCAATGTATTTATTTTTTGGAATCTACACAAACGTATTTTTATATTTTACTTAATGGAAATCATAAAAAAGAAGAAAGAAACATAAAGTTGGTTTAAATAATTGGAAATAATTTTAAAATAATTAAATTTGGATTTTCTTTATAAAATGCTTTAAAAACCCATCATGAAACCATTTTTACCTTTGTTAATGTTTGTTTTTATTGTCCATTCACATCTTTATAGTCAGGTATTTGAAGTGGACAACAGTTTTCAACTTCCTTCAGAAAATTATGCTGGTAGCTTAGTTGCAGATATTAATAATGATAGTTTTCCTGACATCTTTTATGCTGATAAATTTGAAGTAAATCTATATATCAATCAAGGAACAGGAAAATTTGATTTCAAAAAGCAACTGTTGCTTAAGGATCAAAGTAGTGGAAAAAAATTTCAACTGTGGGACTTAGACAAAGATGGTGATCTGGATTTGCTGCTTGGTGTCGCCGGTAGGATTTTAAAATTTGATAACGTAAGCGTTGGCCAAAATGTCCAGTTCGAAAGAGCTGATAAAGATTTTTTTTACTATGGTACCCAAGCCAGTAAAGTGCCCGTTTTTATTGTAGATAATATAAATCAAGATTCACTGCACGACTTAGTAATTGCTTATAACAAAACCAAGATCCTCTTTCAACGACCAGATAGTACTTTTTTTAATTATGAAATACCAAATGCTAGTTATACAGATGTACAAAAAATTTCAGTAGTAGATTTGGATTCAGATGATAAACAAGATTTGATAATTTGTAGAAAAGGCGAAGATGCCCAACCAGGTTTAATGTATTTTCTCAATTCAAACAATAATTTTAGTTTTCAGCGTACTATTTTGAATGATACTATTGTTGATTTTGAACTTGTTGACTTTGATAATGACGGTACAAAAGAAATATTAACTACAACAGTTGATGGATCTAATGATCTACTTCATATCCAAAATATTGATACCATATTTACCATGACATCAATTCCCACATCTTTTGAATATCCAGCTACTTCTATTACATCGGGTGAATTAAACGGGCACCCAAATATAGATTTTATTTTGGGATTTGATAGTTTGACTTCATTGCAAATCATGCAGAATTTGGGTTCAACGTTAACGGATTGGGATTTTAGCAATTTAGCCAATTCTACGTATTTATCTAAAGATATTTTCATTGAAGATTTGGATAAAGATGGCGATGATGATATTGTACAAATGCTTAGTGATGATGGATTCCTTATTTTTGAAAGAATCAGAATTACCAATACGGAAAATATAAGCTTTGATGTCAACCTGTATCCAAATCCAGCAAACGAAAACTTGAATGTGCAAACTGAAAAGGGTTATAGTATGAAAATCTTAGATGTATCTGGTAAAGTAATTTATAGTCAATCGAATATAGAAAGTCAGACCGTCTCAATTCCTGTGAAAGATATTAAATCAGGCATGTATTTTATTGAATTATTTTCAAAAGACAATAAGATAAATCGTAAACCAATATTGATAATGCATTGACAAATTATTGACCATAAACTCCTGTTTCAAGATGATCTTCGTCTTATTTAAATAAATTGTTTGTGGAATAATTTTGTGATCTCAGTAAAAACTATATTTTTGCCTTATTATAAGTATTAATAATATGATTGCACGTGTATTGTGCATCCAAACATAACTAATATTATGCAACCCACAGATGTGAAAAATCCGGAGTATTACCATAAAGTGGTGGATTGTCAATATGCTTGCCCTGCACATACGCCTGTACCACAATATATTAGGTTGATTTCGGCTGGTAAATATACAGAGGCTTATATGATCAATTGGGAATCAAATGTATTTCCAGGCGTACTTGGACGGACTTGTGACCGGCCATGCGAACCGGCGTGTCGCCGCGGTAGAATCGAAGAAGAGCCTGTAGCCATTTGCCGATTGAAACGCGTGGCTGCTGATTTCAAAGAAGATATTACACATTTGCTGCCTGATATTCCCAAAGTTAAAAACGGGAAAAAAATAGCATTGATTGGAGCAGGCCCTGCATCACTTTCTGTGGCTCGTGATTTGGCACCTTTGGGCTACGAATTGCATATATATGATAATCAACATAAGGCTGGAGGTATGATGCGCAGTCAGATTCCTTCTTTTAGGCTGCCGGCTGAAGTATTGGATCAAGAAGTTAATTATGTTTTGGATATGGGACTCATTTCCCACTTCAATACATACGTGACGAGTTTGAAGGATATTTTGTTAAAAAAATATGATGCAGTATTCATCGGAACAGGCGCACCAAGAGGGAAAGATCTTGTGTTGCCTGGTAGAGAAGAAGGAAAGACCAATATTCACATAGGAATTGAATGGTTAGCTAGTGTTGCATTCGATCATACCCACAATATCGGTAAAAAGGTCATAGTCCTAGGTGGTGGAAATACCGCTATGGATTGTTGTCGTACTTCCAGAAGGCTTGGTGGAGATGATGTTAAAGTGATAGTTAGGAGCCCATTTAGTGAAATGAAGGCTTCACCTTGGGAAAAAGAAGATGCACAGCATGAAGATATTCCAATTCTCGACAATCATGTCCCTAAGAGTTATGTCATAAAACAAGGCAAGTTGACAGGCATGTACTTCGAAAAGGTAAAAGCTGAATATGTAGATGGTAAGAGAAAACTTATACCTACTGGCGAACCGGATGTATTTTATGCTGCAGATGATGTCATCATTGCAATAGGTCAGGAAAATCGGTTTGAATGGATAGAAAGAGATCTTGGAATCGAATTTGATAAATGGGATATGCCTGTGGTCAGTCCTGAAACTTTTGCTTCTTCAGTGCCCAATGTATTTTTTGGTGGAGACGCTGCATTAGGTCCAAAGAATGTAATTACAGCAGTTGCTCAAGGACATCAGGCAGCTATTTCTATTGACTTGTATTGCAATGGATTAGATATATCGGATAGACCTGCACCAGATACCAAGTTATTTAGCACCAAGATGGGCATCCACGAGTGGGCTTATGATAATGATGTTACGAATGACAACCGATTTATAGTTCCACAAGCTGATAAAAAGGAAACGCTGAGCAATCGCCTCAAAGAAGTGGAACTTGGTTTCGATCTCGCTACCGCTTTTAAAGAAGCTCAAAGATGTCTAAACTGTGATGTGCAGACGGTGTTTGACGAATATAAATGTATCGAATGTGATGCTTGCATGGATATTTGTCCTACAAACTGCATTACATTTACGACCAATGAAGATGATGAAGGTTCATTGCGAATGAAATTATTAGTCCCAGCAATCAATAGAGAACAAGAACTTTTGGTATCTGATTCCTTAAAAACAGGTAAAATAATGGTCAAAGACGAAGATGTATGTCTCCACTGTGGTCTTTGTGCCGAACGTTGCCCTACTGCAGCGTGGGATATGAAACAATTTAATTATAATACTGCTAAGGCAGGACATCTTTGTTACGCATGAGTAGAGTAAATGATTTTGTAGTCAGATTTGCCAATGTAAATGGTACGGGATCTGCCAGTGCCAATTATTTGTTTGCCAAATCTGTTTTTAGAATGGGTGTACCCGTTTCAGCTAAAAACATATTTCCATCCAATATCCAGGGTTTGCCCACATGGTACGAAGTGCGTGTCAGCGAAAAAGGATACTTAGGTAGGAAAGAAGGCATCGATTTGATGATTAGTGTCAATCCGCAAAGTTTCAAAAAAGATATCGCTAGTGTACGTTCTGGTGGATATTTTCTTTATGACAGTACGAAGCCATTGCACAACGAGTTTTTGCGCGAAGATATCCATTTTATAGGTGTCCCTTTGATGGAAATTTGCAATCGCGAGTTTACAGATCCTAGACAGAAGCAATTGTTTAAAAACATTGTGTATGTTGGTGCTGTAGCAAGACTTTTGAATATTGATACCAATATAATTGAAGGACTTTTTGCAGAGCAATTTCAAGGTAAGGAAAAACTCATTGCACCCAATGTCAAGGCGTTGCATTTGGGAAGTGATTTTATTAAAGAGAACTATTCCTTCCCGCTTGATTTTTATGTAGAAGCAAGGGACTTAGTGGGTGATAGTATCATGATAGATGGCAATAGCGCAGCTGGTCTTGGTGCTATGTATGCAGGAGCAACAGTTGTTTCGTGGTATCCGATCACACCATCTACATCATTGGTAAGTTCATTCGAAAGTTATGCCAAAAAACTTCGTAGAGATCCATTGACTGGTAAAAATAACTTTTCCATCGTGCAAGCCGAAGATGAATTAGCAGCAATAGGAATGGCGATTGGCGCTAATTGGAATGGAGCCAGATCCTTTACTGCCACTAGTGGTCCAGGATTGTCATTGATGAGTGAATTTTTGGGTTTGGCCTATTATTCAGAATTGCCTGTAGTGTTGGTTGATGTCCAGAGATCTGGTCCATCTACAGGTATGCCTACTAGGACGCAGCAATCAGATTTTATTTCTGCTGCGTATGCATCACATGGTGATACCAAGCATGTCTTGCTCATACCATCTACACCAACCGAGTGTTTTGATATGATGGCAGATGCATTTGATTACGCCGAAAAATTGCAAACACCTGTGATTGTTATGTCTGATCTTGATTTGGGAATGAATGATCATATGACTCCTGCTTTCAAGTGGGATGATTCAAGAAAATATCAACGTGGTAAAGTACTTAATGCAGAACAATTGGATGCTTTGCCGCAATGGGGACGATATAGAGACGTTGATGGTGACGGAATTCCTTATAGAACTTTACCAGGTACACATCCTACAAAAGGCTCTTACTTCACCAGAGGAAGTTCACATGATGAAAATGCAGCTTATTCAGAAGATTCGCCTACCTATGTGCGCATCATGGATCGACTCCTCAAAAAATTAGAAACAGCTAAAAAGATGATTCCTGCACCTGAAGTTCATCTAGGTGAAAAGAAATCAGATGTAGCAATGTTGTATTTCGGTACGTCTATGCATGCAGCTGAAGAAGCACTGGATATTCTGAAAATTGATGGTGCGTCAATGGATGCCATCAGTATCAAATCATTTCCGTTTTGTAATGAAGTCAAAGAATTTATTGAAAATTATGATCGAGTATTTGTGGTCGAACAAAATCGAGACGCTCAAATGCGGTCATTACTAATAAATGAATTGGAAATTGATCCTAAAAAATTAATCAAAGTTTTGAATTATGATGGAACGCCGATTACGGCTGATTTTATACTCAAAAATGTCCATCAACATCTATTTCAATCAATCAACTAATCGACATGACATATATCAAGCCTAAATTTGCCCATCCGAGACTGCCTGAAAACAAACTTGGATACACTAGAAAGGAGTATGAAGGCTCTTTATCTACGCTTTGTGCCGGATGTGGTCATGACTCTATTAGTGCCGCTATTGTTGACGCATGTTTTGAACTAAATATCGAACCACATCGAGTCGCTAAGATGTCGGGCATCGGTTGTTCATCCAAAACACCTGCTTATTTCCTTAGCAATTCACATGGATTTAATTCAGTGCATGGTCGGATGCCATCCGTGACCACTGGAGCCAATCTGGCCAATAGGTCTATGATTTATCTAGGTGTTTCAGGTGATGGAGATACAGCATCTATCGGGATGGGACAATTCACACACGTCATCAGACGAAATGTAAATATGACCTATATCGTTATGAATAATGGCTGTTATGGACTTACAAAAGGTCAAGATTCGGCCACTGCAGATTATGGTTCGATTTCAAAATCAGGACATGTCAATTCCTTTGAAGGGATCGATCTTTGCGGTATGGCGATAGAACTAGGTGCCACTTTTGTAGCTCAGAGTTTCAGTGGTGACAAAGCGCAATTGATACCTTTGATTAAAGCAGCATTATCTCATTCAGGTTTTTCTTTGATTAATGTTGTTTCTCCATGTGTGACATTTAATAACAATCAAGGATCCACTAAGTCTTATGATTATGTGAGAGAACACAACGAGGCTTTGTCTAGTATAGATTTTGTCCCAGTAAAAGAAGAAATTCTCACTGAATACGATCATACTAAACTTAAGGTAGTAGAAATGCATGATGGATCATTAATAAAACTGAATAAGTTATCACCTGAATGGGATCCACAAGATAAGCTCTCTATCATGACCGCTTTACACAAATCACACGAGCGGCATGAAATTTTGACAGGATTATTGTATATAGACAGTGAAAGTGTAGAGTTGAATGAGCTTATTAATACAACCAATGTGCCACTTA
>CALFYH010000306.1 GCA_937952155.1 uncultured Saprospiraceae bacterium | reverse complement strand
TAAATCGCCTTTTAATCCAGATCGGAAACACATCCATCATATACTAATAGATTTAGGGCTTACCCATATGCAAGCAACGGGTATTCTTTTCAGTACCAATATTCTTTTTATTATCTTGGCAATAATGCTTCAGGATATTGGAAATCTGATGTTGCTCATCATTATCCTTGTTTTAGCATTGACATTAACCACTTTTGCTTCTCGACTTGTTGCTAAAAAACAAAAATTAAAATCATGATACAATGGCTTTTAGTTTTTGTCGGTGGCGGAGTCGGTAGTGCCTTACGGTTTTTATTGAGCAAAAGCTTGGCATTTAATCCTGAAAATCATTTTTTCCCATATGGCACGTTATTGGCCAATGTATTGAGTAGTTTTATCCTAGGTATTGTGATACAAAAACACATCAATGCACAGATTAATGAACAAATGAAATGGCTGTTGGCGATTGGATTTTGTGGTGGTTTCAGCACTTTTTCAACTTTTGCATATGAGTTTTATCAATACATTACCAAAGGTCAGTTAGTCTTAGGTATTGTGTATGTTCTTATCAGTATTTTATTGACTCTTGGTGCTGTTTTTGCAGGTATAAGAACTGTCATGTAGAAATTAATTCAAAAAGTAAAATGATTTGCATCAGATTGGTTGTATTATTCTTAAATATTCATACATTAGCGTTTTGATTTTTTTTGAATAAAAATAAGCCAAATTTTATAAAACAGATTATAATCAACCCTAAATAATGGATCCCTTAAAAGAAAAATTTTATCAGAAATCAGCTTCCCTCAAAGCTGAAATCAAGAACATCGTAAAAGATCATGGAGAAACCATAGTGGATAAAGTCACTGTGGAGCAGCTCATAGGAGGAATGCGCAGTGTGAAAAGCATGATATGGGATACTTCCTCATTGGACCCTGAAGAAGGCATCCGATTCAGAGGATATAATATCCCACAACTGCGCGAAAAATTGCCTAGAGTACCAAATGGCAAGGAACCATTGCCTGAAGGTCTATTTTGGCTGATGATGACGGGTGACTTGCCGACAGAAGAAGAAGTCAGATGGCTATCTGCAGAATGGAGTCGAAGAGCCGATGTGCCAATACACGTTTTCGATACACTCAGATCCTTGCCAAAAGATACGCATCCTATGACCCAGTTTAGTATTGCTGTTTTAGCAATGCAAAGCGATAGTATTTTTGCGCAACGTTATGAAGAAGGCATGAGCAAGAATGATTATTGGGACGTCATGTACGAGGACTCGATGAATATGATAGCTAAACTTCCAAGGATTGCAGCATTTATATACAGACGTTCATTCCACAATGATCAACACATATCACCAGATCCTACAATGGACTGGGGCGGCAATTTTGCGAAAATGCTTGGTTTCGAGGATCGTGATTTTATGGCGTTGATGCGTTTATACTTGACCATTCATACAGATCATGAAGGTGGTAATGCTTCAGCACACACCATGCATTTGGTTGGTTCTACCTTGAGTGATGTTTATTACTCATTTAGTGCCTCAATGAATGCGCTTGCAGGACCATTACATGGATTGGCAAACCAAGAAGTGATCAAGTGGATCTTCGAAATGGTAGAAGAAATAGGTACCAACAATCCGACCAAAGATCAAATCAGAACGTATATAAACGAAACTTTGGCTGAAGGTAAAGTTGTCCCAGGTTATGGTCACGCAGTACTTCGCCAGCCAGATCCACGATTTATAGCACAGATGCGTTTTGCACAAGAAAACATCAAAGATGATCCTATTGTACAAATTGTGTGGGATCTATACGAGCTTGTACCAGAGATCTTGACAGCCTTAGGTAAAGTAAAAAATCCTTGGCCAAATGTAGATGCACATTCAGGAGCTTTATTGGTTCATTATGGATTGACCGAATACAATTATTATACGGTATTGTTTGGTGTTTCGAGAGCCTTGGGTGTTTGTGCTGGCCTTTGTTGGGATAGAGCTCTTGGATTGGCTTTAGAAAGACCAAAATCAATCACCACAGATTGGCTCAAAAATTTTCTTGCTATTAACTAACCAAATAATATTATTTAAAACAATGACATTTCCTGAAAATCTAAAATACACCAAAGAACATGAATGGATTCGGGTGGAAGGAGATACTGCTTACGTTGGTATAACTGATTTTGCGCAAGGTGAACTTGGTGAATTGGTGTACGTGGAAGTAGATACCGTAGGTCAAACCATTGCAAAAGACGAAATCTTTGGCACTGTAGAAGCTGTAAAGACCACATCAGATCTTTTTATGCCAGTATCTGGTGAAATCCTTGAATTTAACAATTTGCTGGACGAATCTGATGGTGACAATCCTGGACTTATCAATACTGATCCTTATGGTGACGGTTGGATTGTAAAAGTAAAATTGGTAAATGCAGATGAACTGGCAGATTTATTGGATGCTGCAGCATATACTTCACTAGTAGGTTGATCCACCTAATTACAAATTTGGATTTCGAAATTTGTAGATAACTAACATATAAATCATATATGTAAAAGCCAAATAAATACGGAATTTAGGTGTTTGTTTGGCTTTTTTTGTTTATACTTTTTTAGTTTATATTAATGCACATAGCATCTCAAAAAATAGATATAAAAAATTGGATAGATACTATTACCGACGATCTATCATAGAAGAAATCTTGGCTAAAAAAACAAGAAAAATTTTATTTTGAAAAGGAATGGGCCAGTAGTATTTCTGTAGATGAATTACACAAAAGAACTAAACAGCACTTAAAATGAAAAACACTGATAATACAAAGATATAGCTTACTTTACATAAATAAGCATTTGACATAAAATTTCCTTATTAAAAATTTGGTTTTATCAAATATTTTTAGTATATTTGATTAATAATAATACCCTATTACTATGTCTAAGACACTTTATATCCATGGTCTTGATGGTTTTTTGAGCGAAGAAAAGTATGCTATACTTTCCACATACGCACAAGTCGTTGCTCCGATTATAAACTATAGAGCCAATCCTACATCATACAATGATTTGAAATCCATGGCAATTAATGAAAAAGTAGATATCATCATCGGCACCAGTATGGGTGGCTGTATGGCATATCATCTATCGCTACATCTTGGTTTGCCAGCTTTATTGTTCAATCCTGCTCTACCTTTCCGGAGCGTAGGTATAGACTTGCCTGTCCAAGACAAAGTCAGGGAGACATACTTGCATGTAGTCATCGGTGGTCAAGATGACATTATCGACCCAATACAAAATCTAACATGGATAGTAGCTCGCGAAAAAGGAGCTATGGATATCAGGTGGAAAAACACCTTGGGTCATCGGATACCACTAGATGTCTTTGAGGAAGAAGTGGGTGGATTTTTTGGGAAAGTTTAGTAACAACAAATAAAATTTAAAAAGATGGAAAATAATAATGAAAATAGAGAGTTAAAATTTAAAAAAGGGAAAAAAGAAATCTTTGAAAGACTTCTTGCTGATTTTAATACACTGACAAACGAATATAGTGTAAATGCTAAATTTAAAAAGGTTTATTCAAATACTGAAATTATTGAAGAATTTAATACATATCTGAAAAATAAAGATATAAATCATTTAGTAGATTGGGTAAGAACAAATTTAGCATCTATTCAAAAAAGAAATTTGGGTATAGTTGGTGAAAATTTAGAAAATTTGAAAAAAACACCAGAAATTTTTAAGTTCATTGAAGAAAAAAAATTTAATGAAACTAACTTACCTAAAGGTTTTGGGAGCACAGGTGTTTTAAGCCCCATCCTGCATTTTAGGAATCATAAAAAATACGCAATTATTAACGGAATAGCCTTTAATTTATTAAGTGCTTTCTTTGATGATTACAACGTTACTAATAATTGGGAGAATTATGAAGAATCATCAAATTTTATCATAGAAGTTGGCAAAGTTATTAAAGGAGATAAAAAAGATGATATTGCTGAAACTATTTATTTTGACAGATTTGCTCATTGGTTTTCAAAGAAATACGGAAGCCATGAAATAGATACTTTAAATACAGTTTTTTATGGACCTCCAGGTACAGGCAAGACATACAGTGTCAATAAGAGGTTAGAGTTTTTGCTCTCAGGAATTCCCAAAGATGATAAATTAAAATATATGAAAAATGTAGTTTTTCACCCTAACTATGCCTACGAAGATTTTATCGATGGTGTCAAGCCAAGAGGATTCACTGAAAATAAGCAAATCAAACTGGAATTAGTCAATGGACATTTTAAAGAATTTTGTATTAAAGTGCATAGAGCTAATTTAGAATTTTTAGAGGCAAAGGAAGATGCTAATAAGGAACTTCCAAAATACTACTTTGTCGTGGATGAAATCAATAGAGCCAATCTTTCGGCTGTTTTTGGAGAGACATTAATGCTGCTTGAGGATAGTTATAGATATAAATATTTCAATGAAGGTGGAGTCAAAATTGACGAGCAAATGAATAAGGATGCAGGTAGGCTGATAACTTTAAAAAACTCCGCCCTTTGCACAATAAAAGAAAACTGGTTTGAAAAAATTGATGATGAAGTTTTATTTGGCATCCCTGAAAACATCTATTTCATAGGCATGATGAATGATGTGGATAAAAGTATAGATTCTTTTGATTTGGCATTAAGGAGAAGATTTGCTTGGAAAGAAATGAAATGCGACTTTAATGCTTTGAGTGATGAATTAGAAAAATATAATAAAAAATAGTGTAGCAATTTGCTACACTATTTTTTTGTAATTAGATCGGAAGAGCGTCGTGTAGGGAAAGAGTGTCTTCGCCTGTGTAGATCT
>CALFYH010000305.1 GCA_937952155.1 uncultured Saprospiraceae bacterium | reverse complement strand
ACAGATGGAAGCCTAACTCTTTGTTCCTAGTTTACACAATATCTTTTACACTCCCCGGGCTAATTGTAAAAAGGTTAGTTTCAATGCTTTTATTAAGTCTTGATTGGCTACTATTTTTTGTAGATACTGCTTGATTCTGATTAGGAACATTTGACATTGTTACTGTACCTTGATGATCAGAGGCATGATTAGAATTACTTTTAGCTGCGTATAAATTTTTACGATTAGTTATATTGTCTTTTGGCAATAATTTGATATTATCTTTACTGATCAATATATAGGTGATTATACTCATGGAAATTAAGATAAAAAAGGGTATTAAATAATTCCTTCTCTTATTACGAGCAGGCATTTCCTTATCTAAAATTACTTGCATTTGTTGCCAACCTTTTTCTTGCATTTGATGCTTCATCGCTTAATTTACTTTTTGAATTTTATGATTATTTAACCCTAATTTTTCTTTAAGGATTTGTCTTGCTTGTGTCAAATACCACTTGCTTGTATTTTCGTTTATTTCAAGGAACTGACTTATTTCTTTGTGGCTGAAACCTTCTATGGCAAATAACATCATGACCTTGGACAACATGATAGGCAAGGCTTCTATGTGTTTGACTATATCTTCAGTATACAAATTTTCAAGTGTTTCTGGGTAATATTTTGAATTCTCTGTAAATTCTATATTTTCTAAAAAGACAATGTTTTCTTTTTTGCTTCTAAAGAAATCGGCAATAGAATGGTACATGATCTTTCTTATCCATCCTTCAAAAGAACCTTGATGTTGAAATTGATGAATATTTAAGTAAACCTTTAGAAAACCATTGTTGAGCATGATCAAAGCATCATTTTCATTATTTGAATATTTTCGACACACTTTGTACATAGGTTCAAAAAAAATATCATAGAGTTTAGCCTGATATTTTCTATCATTGCGAACACATCCAGCTATGATTTCGTCTAGGGTTATATGACTCTTTTTAAACCACATTAAAATATAAATCCAAATTTTAAAAATGCTCTTCGTAATTGCATTTCATATTGATTTCTCCATGCCCATTCTGTGTTATAAGTAATGTCGATAGATGCAGGTTGATACATAAATGTCGTTCCAATCGTATATGCATAACCATGTGATGACCTGAACAAAAGACCTGCTCCTAATTCATAATTAGTATTCGCCTTTGTTTTTACAGTGCGCGTAATATTGTTTACTTCGTCATAATCATCATTCAACTTTACATTAAATCCATACCCAATATTTCCATAAACAAAGGGAGAAACTTTTTTTCTATTAAAAACAAATTCATAACCCAAACCAACACTCCACATACTAAATGGTGTGCGTACATTCAAAACCACTGGTACTGTTTCTATGGTGAGTGTCAATGGAGGCCCACCTACTTCCACATTGGTGCTCAATCCATTTATTAGCTATATAAATGGGTTTATGGTAGTAAATGAGCGAGGTCTTGTATCAAAACACTACTACGCAGGTTCTGAAAAGATTGCAAGTCGTTTAGCTGGACATGTAGATGATTTCGTTAAAGTAAATGCTCCTGTTTTGAGCCAGACTTATATAGATAACCTTATTGATATCCAACGGATAGAAGTAAGGATGTATTGCCAAAATGTTTTGGGTACACAATACATTTTCCAAGCTCCGCCACCAGTTTCATATTATGGTGGTTGTGATAGATTAGAACTGTGGGGACAGACTGAGCTTGCTAAGCAATGTAGGTGCGAGACCCAAAACGTATGTGCGGACGTATTGTACTATTATCATCCTGATCAAGTAGGCTCTTCTACATTTTTATCAGATGCAGTAGGACAACCTTACCAATTTTTACTATATTTGCCTTTCGGTGAGACCATGGCTGAGCAAAACGGTGCCACTACACCAGAAAATACAGCTTGGTCCACTCCGTATATGTTTAATGCTAAAGAGCTGGATGACAATACGGGACTGTATTATTATGGGGCTAGGTATTATGATCCTAGGATAAGTATATGGCATGGTGTCGATCCACTTGCGGAGATGTATCCCAACTGGAGTCCATACACCTATACGATGAACAATCCGATCACGTACAGCGATCCTACTGGGATGAGTACGGAAGGCGGAGGCGGCGGTGAAGATCCTGTAGATGGTGGAGTTTATGTTGAGCCAACAATTACTGCACAGAGAGGAATGGGTATAACCAGAGATAATTTGAGACCTATCAATTCGGTTTCGCAAACTTTCCAATATCCTCAATCTAATCAACAATTACCTAATTCAAGTAGTTCCTCATCTTTGACTCAAGCTGGACCATACTTAACATGGGGAAGTACTCTGTTTTCAGGAATTGGTGAATTAAAATATTCATCTCCTAGACTTGGTTATGGAAATTTATCTATTAAAAATCCTATCGAAACCTGGATAGGAAAAGACTTAAAAATTTATTCAGGCCATAGTGGAAAAGGGCCGAATCGATGGTCAGGTTCTAGAGGTGCTTCAATGGTAGCTGCTAGACCATTTAAATTAGTGGGTACAACGTTAGGTGTTTTAAATTATTTATCAATTGGAAGTAGTTATTTGGATGGTTCAACCAGTGGATATAATACTGTTTGGGAATTAGGTTCCAATACAATTTCTACTTTTGGAGGCCTTCCAGGTATTGGTTGGGGAATAGGTTGGGAATTAGGAAGATACACAACAAGCAGACCTTCCTACAGGAAAAATGTAAGGCCGAGATTACAAGAATTGTTTGGAATTAGAAACGATGAATATTGGTACTGTTCTTTTTGTGGAAATGGAGGACAGTGGATGCCATATATTCAAAATAGATAAAAAATTAATTTGAATTATAATATTATGACTTCATTTATAAAATCATTTATGTTAAATGTATTAAGAGTTACATATCAGTTTTATAAGTTTGAAAGTGATACTTGGATGAGGTATTATTATTCCATATTTGCAGGATGTATGATTATATTGTTTTATTTTTGTTCAATTTTTATAATAATTAGTGAAAAGTATAATATTGAATTTCTTAAGTTGGATACATTTAAATATGGACTTTTTTCTTTGACCTGTTTAGGAGTAACAGAATATTATTTTTTTAAAAATAGAAAATATTATGAAAAGTTATTAAAAGCATATAATTTAATTAATTCAAGAAATTTAGTAATTGTGATTTTATTCATTATTTTCAGTTTTATCTCATTTTTCTATAGCTTATATATTGGCAAAATTTATAGAATGGGTTAGTATTTAATCCTATGCTAGCGCGAGTCATGCTAAAGCTTGATAAATTTGTAACTCGTGCTTCTAACCAAACACAAAAGCCATACAACAGAATATGCTGTATGGCTTTTTTAATTCTAAGCAAAGACCTGCAAAGCTTAGTGTTTATTATGAATACATTTAAATTTTATATCGCATACTTTTCTACGAGCCCATACTTACAAATTCTTTATACTTATTCCTGTTTTTCAATGTATTGTAGTCGATAAAGTAAATGATTTTTACGGATAGATTATTGTTTTGGCTTGTATTGAGTGTGTAGCGGATATTCTCTAGGTAGGTGTTTGGGTGATTTTGATCAAATAAAGAAATGGCATTTTTCCATACTACATTGACAAAACTACCCTGCGCAAATTGCCAAGTATATACCATATCTACATTAAAAAAATTGATATTGCGGTGGCCTTTACTAGGATTGACTTCAGTATTTGGGACTAGATTGCCATCTTTTGTACTGCCCCTAATTAAATGCGAACACAAAAAAAGTTTAAATTTTTTTAATTAACTAATTTTGTGTCATGGAAAACAAGAAAAAAGAAAGGATGAGTGCCAATAAAAAAGCGGAGTTGGTGCTCCAGTTATTACGAGGCGATTCTTTGGAAGAGCTATGCAGAATTCATCATGTAACAGCCAGCCAATTAAGTGAATGGCGAGAAATTTTCATAAACAAAGGCAAAGACGGTTTTCGTAAAAACCCTGACGATCATCGTCTTCGTGAGGCACAGGCGATCATTGGCCGACAGGCCATTGAGTTGGATTTGTATAAAAAAAAGATGGACTTGATCCGTCAGATAAAAGAAAGATAGTCATGGAATTACTTGATATCCAGCCAAAGCCCAGTACCAGACTTGCTCTGAAAGTCAGCCAGTTGAGTGTTGGCGCATGGTATGATAAAAGAACAAAGAAATTGTCAAAGCACAAGCCTGGCGTTAAAGCGCTTCATACAGACGAAGAAGTACTTGATGCTTTAAAAAAATATCTGGAAGACCCACTATTTTATATGGAAGGGTATAAAAAGCTTAAGTTAAGACTTCAGAATGAGAGCAGTATAAATGTAGGCAAGGAAAGACTTAGAAGAATCATGTCAGAAAATCAGCTGCTATGCCACCAAAAGAACAGGATCAATCCTATCGGTTACCAGCATGAGGGCAAGATCATCACGGATCGACCTAATGAATTGTGGGGAATGGACATCAAAGAATTCAAGACACCCATTGGAAAAATTTATATGTTCGACATAGTAGATCATTACAATAGTGAAATAAAAGGATGGAATGTCAGTGATGTGTCTAATGCCAAACAAGGATTAGAAGCACTCAGAAATGCGGTAAGAGATGAATTTGGACAGGTCACTAAAAATATTTGTAAAGACCATATGCTGAAGCTTAGGGTGGATCATGGAACGCAGTTTGATTCCAAAATTTTTGAAGCCGAGTTAGATTTTTTAGGAATATTAAAAAGTTCCGCTTTTGTTAGAAGCCCACAAAGTAATGGTGTGATTGAAAGATTCCACCGAACATTGAAAGAACAATTGCTTATTAATAATTCTGTAAAAAATTTGGATGACATAAAGCAAAATATTGCTAATTTTGTACAGCTATACAACCAAAAGTGGTTGCTACACAGATTACAACTCCGTTCTCCCTTTGATTATAAAAAAATATTACCATCGGGTAATACTGAACCAGAGGGAGTCCGTCATTGATTCGCAGAATCAAAAAAAGATAGTCAGGCCTGAGCTATCTACCTTCGGTACAAAACGTCACCGTCGGTCGTCCGTCATAACAAAGGTATGTAGTCTTTTTTGAATTTCAAAGCCCTCCATTAATGGTAGGTCTTATTAAGTGTTCACTTTTTTAGGGGCAAAACATATTGTTGAAAGATTCCGATCAGTTTTAACTAATCTCACAGATAGTCGTCAGAATATTTTTTTGACGACTATTTTTATTAATTAAATTTAATATTTTTGCCATGTCTAATCTGAATTATTGTTCATAATTAGCAAAAGATTTTCTAATACATATTTCAGGTGTAATTTCATAAGATTGAGATATAATATTCTAAATCTTTACCTTAGCGCAAAAGTTCGTTTTATATAATTCAGCTAATTCAACCTTTTAGCAAATCTCAATTTCAACCATGAATCCAAGTATTTCAAATATCTTTGTAATCGTTTATATAGCCTTGACGTTATTAGTACGTATTTTTTTAGAGCCTCAGTTGCAAGGTCAATACCTTATTTCTATTGGAATGGGTGCTTTTTTGTTATTATTTTTATGGGCTTTGATAAGGAGTGGTTTATTGAAACCGACTATTTTAGGTCTTGACAAATTTGGGCCAAAAAAGTAATTTAATAAAAGATGTATAATTATGATTCAAAAAAGACGGGAATTAAGAATAGTTATATTTGTCTTGGGAATTTTTCTAATTAATTTTCCAATGCTTTCCGTTTTTAATAAATCATTGTTTGTTTTTGGTATTCCATTGATTTTTTTCTACACATTTTTACTGTGGGCAATCATCATTTTTGTGACTTTCAGGCTTTCGAAAAAGCAACATTGACATGGATGCAGGAATTGTCATTATTACTTCCTTAATTTACCTTATTTTATTATTCGGAGTAGCTATTTATGGCAATAAAATGTCTAAATCCGGTAACAGTATTGTCAATAACCCATATGTATATTCGTTATCATTAGCTGTTTATTGTACTGTCTGGACTTTTTATGGCAGTGTAGGTAGAGCTGCGGATAGTGGACTAGCGTACGTCCCTGTTTATTTAGGGCCAACGATCATGGCACCGATTTGGTACATGGTAATGCGTAAAATCATTTTGATATCCAAACAATTGCGCGTTACATCTATCGCCGATTTTTTATCATCTAGATATGGCAAAAGCACATTTATCGGCGCTCTTACAACAATCATCCTAGTATTTGGAATTATTCCTTACATCAGCATCCAACTCAAAGCCATTGGTTATAGTTTTGATATCATCACTAACCAAGGCAATGAACAGGGATTTTGGGATTCATCTACTTTTTATCGAGATAAGGTCAATTATTTTGCAATTTTACTTGCAGTTTTTACCATTTTATTCGGAACAAGAAGCCTAGATCCTAATGAAAGGCATGAAGGACTTATCACAGCCATTGCACTTGAGTCTATTGTAAAATTAGTAGCTTTCCTTGCAGGTGGCATTTTTGTGGTGTACTTTTTATATGATGGGTTAGAAGATGTTTTTCTTCAGGCATCCAAGCATCCAGACACGGCAGAATTATTGACTTTAAATCCGAGTCCAGAAGCGGCCACAAATTGGTTTTGGGTATTAATATTATCCGCAGTTTCTGTGATGTTTTTACCACGTCAATTTCACGTTTCTGTAGTAGAGAATACCAATGTGTCATTTGTTCGTCAAGCTTCATGGCTTTTTCCATTGTATTTATTTCTGATCAGTTTTTTTGTACTGCCCATTGCTATTGCTGGCAAATTATCTCTGCCTGCTGGGTCTGAACCCGATATGTTTGTTTTGAGTCTTCCATTATTGTATGGACACGAATGGTTGGCTTTATTAGTTTATATAGGTGGTTTTTCTGCGGCAGCGAGTATGGTTGTTGTCTCTGTAATCTCACTAAGTATCATGGTGTCAAACAATTTATTGATGCCTTTATTAATAAGAACTAGAACTGCTAGTATAGAAGGATACGCCTTGCTATCTGACAGATTATTGTACATAAGGCGAATTGTGATCATTGTGATCTTGTTTTTGGCTTATGGTTTTTATAAATCTGTGAGTAACAATTTCCCTTTGGTATCAATCGGACTGATTTCTTTTACAGCTATATTGCAATTGGCTCCTGCGGTAATCGGTGGAATATATTGGTCTCGGGCCAATAAAAAAGGTGCAATTGCAGGATTAATCGCTGGATTCTTTATATGGTTTATTACTTTGCCTTTACCAACATTAGCAGAAAGCGGGATCATCTCACCAAATTTGGTAGAGAATGGTTATTTTTCGATTTCATGGCTTCGTCCATATGCTTTATTTGGCTTAGAAAATGTAGATCGAATATCCAATGCATGTATCTGGAGTATGATCTTTAATGTTGGGCTATTTGTCATTGTGTCTATTCTTTCGACACAAGATGTAGAAGAGCTTGCACAAGGAGATATATATGTGAATATCGAAAAATACTCAAATGCACCAGAGCTAGAAGTGATTCATAGAGAAGCATCTGTTCAAAAACTCAAACAGCTCTTAGTCAGATATTTGGGTAGTGCAAAAACAAGAAATTTACTCAAAACATATGATGGAACACTTAGTGTGAAAAACGATGACAATGCCAGTCAGGAATTTATAAATTATGTAGAAAAAATACTTACTGGGGCATTTGGTTCGGCATCTTCGCGATTGCTTCTCAGCACTGATATTCGACAGCAAAATGTGACCCTAGAGCAACTTAATGAATTGCTTAATCAAACAAAAGAAATTCTAGAATATAGCCATGCACTGGAAGAAAAAACAGCCGAACTGACCAAAACCACACAAGAATTAGCAGAAGTAAATACCCAATTGACACAATTGGACGTACTCAAAGCTGAATTCATTTCTACAGTTACACATGAATTGCGTACGCCTATCACAGCAATTCGTTCTTTTGCTCAAATGATGGCGAAAAAAGATGATCTAGACCCTGAAAAAAAGAGGGAATTTCTGAATATTATCCTAAAAGAGTGCGATCGTATCAAGCGATTGATTAATCAAGTATTAGAAGTTGAGAAAATTGATGCTGAGATTATTACTATTGAAGATTTTGCATCTTTGGACAATACAATCAAATTGGCTTTGAAGCGACTACAACCACAAATCGAAGATTTGAAAGTAGATTTAATATATAATGGATCGTCCAAACATGATATGATCAAACTTGATGAAGATAAACTGCTACAAGTCATGTTGAATTTGCTTTCCAATGCCCTTAAGTTCTGTGCTTCAGAAAATGGAATTATACGCATAGGTCTAAAAATAAATGAATTGGAAAGAAGCGCAACATTGTCAGTTTACAACAATGGACAATATATAGCCAAAGAATTTCAACACACTATATTCGAAAAATTTACCCAAGTTAAAGATGGCAATCTGGCCAAACCTGAAGGTAGTGGACTAGGTCTGTATATAACTCGAAAATTTGTGGAACAAGCAGGAGGTCAAGTAAGTTTTGATTCTTCAGAAAAAGGAGGAACTACCTTCTATTTGAATTTCCCTTTGCATAATGAAGAAAAAAGCTAAATAATGTACCCATATTGCAATGTGATTTAATTTTTTTATTTTTGAATACCATTTTGATTACATTTATTCTTTACTTTGCAGTTTATTGAATTATAATGATATAAAATGGTATCGCAAGCTTCAAAAAAAATATTGATTGTTGATGATGAGCCAAATATTGTTTTGGCACTTAAGTATTTAATGGAAGATGCTGGATTTGACGTGTACTGCGCTTACAATGGAGATGAAGCTGTCGATATAGTTTCTGATTTGATGCCTGATCTCATTATTCTAGACGTAATGATGCCTGGACGTGATGGGTTTTCTGTTGCCAAGTATATTCGCAATCGTGAAGAATTGTCAAACACCATTATTTTATTTCTAACCGCCAAAGGTACATCAAAAGACAAAATGCAAGGATATGATTCAGGAGCCGAAAGTTATATTGTAAAGCCTTTTGATAATGATGAGATTGTCGAAAAAGTACAAGAAGCTTTAGGCGTAATCATTTGAATTTAGTCTCCAATGTTTTATTTTTCAACCCAAAAAACGCATTAGAAAAAAGTGTTATCTTAGCGTCATAAAATCCTAATG
>CALFYH010000304.1 GCA_937952155.1 uncultured Saprospiraceae bacterium | reverse complement strand
AATATTGTGGCCGGCAAACTAAGCATACACATTATGTTGTGTTTTTTTTGCATGACTGGATAATGATTCATAAACATACTTTGCTTTTTCATTTTTCGTCTTTAAAGCCAATGATTTTGAATATACCATCCTATCCTTTAACAAGACTATATATTCTGCTGATTCCTTTTTGGCATAATTATTAAGAACTAATGGATCTATCTTCTTTAATACATTAGGATCCGTAAACCCAAAAGCCATTTGAACAATAAAAACAAAAAATAATATCTTATACATTATGAAAAAATTTAAGGTAAAGTTATACTTTTATTTAATTCTGCACCAAAAAAAAAATAATATTTGTATGTTAAAACAACTTATACGACCAAAAAGTGAGATTAATACAAGTATTGATAAAATTTTCAATATTTTTGCACCTTTCAAAATAAAATGTTGTGAATAAACGCACGATTGTACTCTTTATCATATTAATTATCCTTAT
This sequence comes from uncultured Saprospiraceae bacterium, assembly GCA_937952155.1. GTDB lineage: Bacteria > Bacteroidota > Bacteroidia > Chitinophagales > Saprospiraceae > OLB9. The sequence continues at coordinate 5,191 of CALFYH010000304.1, read as the reverse complement.
CGTTGATCAGGCAGTAAAAATCTGGATTAAGACCCATATTAATTATGGAGATGGCTTTGATATCTTGGGACTGAGTTGGGCGAAAATTCATTTTGTAGAAAATGAAGGTATGGCATTCGGAATGAGTTTCGGTGGATTGACAGGTAAATATATTTTAAGTATCTTTCGGATCGTAATGACCGGTTTTTTATTATATATTTTATACAATCTCATCAAGCAAAACGAAACCATTGGGTTGATTGTAAGCTTTAGTATGGTAATTGCCGGTGCTGTCGGAAATTCCATTGATGGTATGTTTTACGGGTTGATTTTCTCAGAATCTCATTATCATGGCGGGCTTGCTACTATGTTTCCTCCAGAAGGAGGCTATGGAAGTTTTCTAACAGGAAAAGTTGTCGATATGCTTTACTTCCCAATGATAGATACGGTATTACCTGAATGGCTACCTATCTGGGGCGGACAAAGATTTGAATTTTTCAGACCAGTTTTCAATATTGCTGATTCTGCAATTACAGTTGGAGTCGCTTCTATCTTACTGTTTCATCGAAGATTTTTTAAGAGCGATTTAAGCTAAATCATCGTACTAACAATTATTTACCTTGGGTACCCTTGCTTTACAATAATTCATTATTGTACTAATTGATAAATTTTTGCATTATCCATTTTTGGATAAGCTTAGTCCTAACAAAAATTATTGCTTACATTAACTACGCATTATTAAAGAAAATTCTCGATTGTAGATTAGCTATCAATTTTCCAATCTTCTGATATCATCCTCCAAGATCCGTATCCGCTCCACTCCATCCGCCAATTTTGCTTTTTCCTTTGCCACGACCGCTTCAGGCGCTCCGCTTACAAATCGTTCATTGCTAAGTTTGGCTTGGACAGAAGCTACAAATCCTTTCTGATATTCCAGCTCCTTGATCTTCTCATCGAGTTCAGCCTCCATATTAATTTCTTGCTGGAGAATGACGATGCATTTTTCTGTACCAGAAATGAAACCGATACCTTTTAATGACTCATCATCCGACAATTGGATAGATCGCAAATTACCGAGTTTCAGGCAAATCTCAGGCCAACCAGACTGATTAACCAATGCTTGCGCTCGATCAGATTTAATCATCAGTACATCTAGTTCATCCTTCATCTTGATGCCGTTCTTGTTCCTAACATCTCTTATATTGGTGATGATATCTTTGGCCTGTTCTACCCTATCGATAAGGACTTGATCATATGGTGCTGGTTTTGGAAAAGTACTGATTATACAGTCGCCATCTTGATTGCCATTTTTCAATTGATGCCAGATTTCTTCTGTGACAAAAGGCATAAATGGGTGCATCAGCGAGCAAATTTCACTAAATATCTGAATAGTATTCTCACGTGATTTTATGGATATTTTTTCACCAAAATTAGGTTTTACCATTTCGAGATACCAGGAGCAGAAGTCAGACCATACAAAACTATAAATGCTCATCAAGGCTTCTGATAATCTGTACTCTTTAAAATTCTTGTCTATGTCTGTTGCCAATGCGTTCATTTTGTTTACCATCCAGTGGTAAGCTAGCATTTCTCCTTCACTTATTGACACATTTTCGTCGGTTTCCCATCCATCTACCAAACGCAAGGCATTCCAGATTTTATTGCAGAAGTTCCTTCCTTGCTCCACCAATTTTTCGTCAAACAATAAGTCTCCGCCAGCTGGGGAACTTAAGAGCATCCCAAATCTTACACCATCTGCCCCGAAGTCTTCTATTAGCTTGAGTGCATCAGGGCTATTGCCCAAAGATTTTGACATTTTGCGACGCTGTTTGTCTCTCACCATTCCAGTGAAATACACATGGTCAAATGGGCGTTTGTGTTCCCATTCGTACCCAGCCATAACCATTCTAGCTACCCACAGAAAGATAATATCCCATCCAGTCACAAGTACGGATGTCGGATAATAATAATCCAACTCTTTTCTGTCTTTAAATCCATCAAAAACCGATATTGGCCACAACCAAGATGAAAACCAAGTATCCAATACATCTTCGTCTTGATGTAAATCTTCTATTTTTAAATCAACATATTTGCATTTAGCTTCATTATATGCTTCGTCAATTGTCTCAGCTACAAAAACATCACCATTGAAATAAAAAGCTGGTATCCTATGTCCCCACCAAAGTTGTCTTGAGATACACCAATCCTTGATGTTTTCCATCCAATGACGGTAGATATTCTTCTGATTTTTTGGAAAAAACTCAACTTCATCACTCGCCACTGCTTCGGCTGCAGGTGTGCTTAGCGCCTTCATATCTACATACCACTGAAGTGATAATCTCGGTTCTATCACCGCATTGGTTCTTTCAGATCTGCCTACATTGTTTTGATAATCTTCAATTTTTATAATACAATCTGCAGCTTCAAGATCCTTAACAAACTTTTTACGAACTACAAATCGATCTTCTCCAAGATAAATTGTAGCATCAGCACTCATTGTACCATCTTCATTAAAAACATCAATGACTGCTAGGTTGTGTCTGTTACCAATCTCGTAGTCATTTACATCATGTGCAGGCGTTACTTTGAGTGCACCAGTACCGAATTCCATGTCCACATATGCATCTTTGATAATCGGAATCGATCTGCCAATAACCGGAACAATAACACGTTTTCCTTCCAAGTGTGCATATCTTGGATCATCTGGATGAACTGCAACAGCTGTATCTCCTGGTATTGTTTCGGGACGTGTAGTAGCTACCACCAAATATTCCTCTGAGCCTTCAATCTTATATTTTACATGGAATAACTTGGATTGTTCTAAGCTATAAAGTACTTCTTCATTGGACAAAACAGTCTTAGCTTCTGGATCCCAGTTTACCATTCTATTGCCACGATACAATTTCCCTTTTTTGTATAGATCTACGAAGACCTTTATCACAGCGTCAGACCTTACTTCATCCATGGTAAATGCCGTCCTTTCCCAGTCACATGAGGCACCAAGTTTTTGCAATTGCTCGAGAATGATACCACCGTATTTTTCTTTCCATTCCCAAGCATAAGCCAAAAATTGCTCTCTGGTAAGGTCACCTTTTTTTATACCTTTTTCTCTCAGCATTTTTACAACCTTGGCTTCTGTCGCTATGGAAGCATGGTCAGTACCAGGAACCCAACAAGCATTCTTGCCATCCATTCTGGCTTTACGAATCAGAATATCCTGAATGGTATTATTTAACATATGTCCCATATGCAAAACACCAGTTACATTTGGTGGTGGGATGACTATACTATAAGCTGGACGTTCATCTGGCTCAGAATGGAAATAACGTTTATCCATCCAGTGCGCATACCATTTATCTTCTACCTCAGCCGGATTATATTTGGGTGAAATCATATGATTTTTCTTTAATTTTATGGTTTACAAAACTTGTCATTGCCTATAAGAAAGATTAGTACCTTAAGGCGTAAGCTTGTTTTGTACCTGATTTATTTATGACTACTATTACAAAATTACCATAATCTGACTCATCAAATGTTTTATTAAAAACTTCCTTATCTGCCAGTGTATTGGCTATGGATGGAATAGTATTTGAATGACCTACAATAAATATCCTGTTGAATTCTTCTGATGTTTCTATTGCCTGAAGAACTTCTTTGAGTGCTTTGTTGTCGTATGGTAAAATTTTCATAGCCTTAATATCCGCCAATGAATCCACAGTAAACATCGTTCGTAATGTCATTGTAGAATAAATAGCATCTACTCTAGTGCCTCGCATGATATCTGCGATTTTTGTTGCTCTTTTGAGACCATCTGGGGTCAATGGTGGTTCATCTTTGATACTTGTATCCTTCTCTGCATGCCTTATGAGGTAAAATACCTTAGTAATACTATCTTCGTTCAAACTAATCTTAGTACCATCATCGAGCAGGATATCATTGGATTGAATTGATTTAATAGATTTTCCAGTGAAGTCTGGTTGTACGTCTTTTTGTGGTTGACCACAAGCAAAACATAGAATTGCCAATATTGAAATTGCAAAATATTTCTCGAATAATATAATGGATTCCTTGTGCATTCCTACTATTTAAAAGTTATTAATAATATACATCAATTCGATTTTAAATTAATCAAAAATATCAACAGCTACTTGATTGCTGATGAGATCTTCCATAGTCTCCCGCCTGCGAATGAGATAATCTTGTCCGTCATGAATCAATACTTCTGCTGGTCTAAATCTAGAATTATAATTGGAAGACATAGTATAACAATAAGCTCCAGCATTATAGAACGCGAGAATATCGCCTTCGTTTATTTCTGTCAATTTTCTATTTACACCAAATGTATCAGTCTCACATATATAACCTACTATGGTATAAATCCTAGATCGACCTTCAGTTTTGGAAATATTTACAATTTTATGGTATGAATCATATAACATCGGGCGTATCAGGTGATTTAATCCAGAATCTACTCCTGCAAACACAGTGGAAGTGGTTTGTTTCACTACATTTACTTTTACAAGAAAAGTTCCCGCTTGGCTGACCAAAAATTTACCAGGTTCAAACATTAATGTCAAGTTTTTACCATAATTACTGCAAAATTGGGTAAATCTGGCTGTGATTTTTTCTCCCAATTCTTCAATATCTGTTTGGATATCATCTTCCTTATATGGCACCTTAAATCCACTACCAAAATCTATGTATTCAAGATCTTTAAACTCTTCTGCTACTTGGAACAGGATTTCGGCTCCTTGCAAAAATACTTCAATATCCAAGATATCACTACCAGTATGCATGTGAATACCCTCGATCTTCATAGAGTTGGCCTTAACTATACGATGGATATGTGGCGTCTGATGAAAAGAAATTCCGAATTTTGAGTCAATATGTCCAACACTAATCTTGCTATTGCCACCTGCCATAATATGCGGATTAATACGGACACAAACTGGGTATTGGGGAAACAAACTGCCAAATTGTTCTAGAATGGAAAGATTGTCAATATTGATACGGACACCTAGTTCTACTGCATTGGTTATTTCTTCTATAGACACACAATTTGGTGTATATATGATTTCATTTGGTGTGAAGCCTGCCATTAAACCCAACCTCACTTCCTGGATAGAAACAGTATCAAGTCCTGCTCCAAGTGATTTAAAAAATTTAAGTACAGCCAAATTATTTAAAGCTTTACAAGCATAATTAATTTTTA
>CALFYH010000303.1 GCA_937952155.1 uncultured Saprospiraceae bacterium | reverse complement strand
AAACATGGTAAAAACAGCGAAACAATAGATGTTATTTATGTAATTGATGACCAAGGCGATTTATTGGATGATATAAGAATCAGAGATGTTATTTTAGCTTCACCAGATAAGTTTGTTCTAATACAAGTGGGACACTATCTATTCTCACATTACTTCAAATGTATTGCTGACAAAAAGCCACTTAAACTTATCATCCCATTTATCTATTATCAAGGCAAAAACCATTGGGAAGCTCCACATCTTAAGGAATTATTTCCGAAGCTGAGTGACACATTGGGTGAATATATTCCTTATATCAGACATATTTTCATTGCATTGAGATCACTACCAGAGGAAAGTATAGAGAATATACGCAATGGAATGATGGCAGCTGCAATACTGGCACAGCGAAGTGCTTTTGATCCAATCAAACTTGCGGCTGATTTCCAGCGAATTTTTACTATATTTTCAGAAATAAAAGACAGAGGAAACTTTTTGGAGCAGCTCTTTGTTTACATAGTAAATGTTTCGGACATTTCAAAATTCGAACTCAATGAAGCAATTGAATCCATACCATCCAAAATAAAAGATGATATTATGACCACTTATAGTAGGATAAGACAAGAAGGTGAACAAATTGGCAGGCAAGAAGGTGAACAAATTGGCATTCAAAAAGGTGAACAAATTGGCATTCAAAAAGGAATATTTAAAAATCAAGTTCAAATCGTTCTGAATTGCCATGAAAATAAAATACCTGTTCCCTTAATTGCAAATATCACACAACTCAATGAAAATGAAGTAATAAGTATCTTAAAAGATAATGGTAGAATAAGTAAATAATTATATTTTCAATACCGTTCTACAATAAAAACTCAAACGCATTAATGAAGAAAGCCGCCAATTTGTTATTTCCGAAAGTTGCAAATCAATAAGTATTGAATCATTTGGCACATATGCTTTTATCATGTACAGATGCGGATCTGTTGGCTGGTAATTTTATGGCTGATTTTATCACCAATAAAGATAAAAAATTACTTGATCCAAATATCATGCAAGGCATTGAGTTACATAAAAAAATAGACAGATTTACTGACGAACATGATGAAGTAAGGGCTGCAATCAGACTTTTACACCCAACACAAGGGAAATATGCACCTGTGACCACTGACATTTTATTTGATCACTTCCTGACTATTCACTGGGCACGATATTCACCTGAAAATATCCATACTTTTACAGAACGTACCTATACAATGCTTGAAAGTAAAAAAGATATTTTCCCTTTAAAACTGCGTGAAAAATTACCATTAATGATTGCAGATGACTTCCTTATGAGTTGTAAAAATGAAGAAAGATTGCGCAAGACTTTCGATAGAGTTGGGAAAAGAGCCAATTTCAATAACAACTTTGACAAAGCGCATGAAGACTTGAGAACTCATTTCACTAAACTAGAACAGCATTTCATGGCCTTCTTTCCCGAGCTGTTAATACATATCGACCCATTTTGTGCATGTAATTAAGATATTATGACCAAAAAATATGGACTAATTGGTTATCCACTGGAGCATTCATTTTCTCCTGATTACTTTAATACTAAGTTTAAAAATGAAAGAATAGATGCTGATTACAAAACATACCCATTAAATAATATCAAGGAGTTTGCGGCATTGATTTCAAAATTGGATTTTTCAGGCTTAAATGTGACTATTCCTTACAAAGAAGCCATCCTACCCTATTTAGATGAAGTGGACATTGTTGCCAAAACCATTGGAGCAGTAAATACCATCGCATTTAAAAATGGAAAAACAATAGGATACAACACAGATTGTTATGGATTCGAAAAGTCACTTTTGTCATTAATTGAAAAATCAAAAAATATCCATGGTGCTTTGGTCTTGGGAACTGGTGGCGCATCAAGAGCGGTACAATATATATTAAAGAAATTAGATATTCAATATAGTCTGATAAGTAGAAGTAAAAAAGGTATAATACGCTATCAAGACATCGATAAAGCCCTATTTTCATCCATAAATCTTATCATCAATACTACTCCGCTAGGAATGTCGCCAAACATCAAAAACAAACCCGAAATACCTTATGAATGGCTAAATGAAAAATATTTTTTATATGACCTTATATATAATCCCGAAAAAACCATATTTTTGAGCGAAGGATTAAAAATGGGATGTAAAATCAAAAACGGTCATGATATGTTGATCCTTCAAGCTGAAAAAGCATGGCATATCTGGAACCAAACAGAAATTTAACCAACACTTATGAGTGAACCCGAACCTAAACAAAATCTTGACCTCTTAAACACGGAGATTGCATTCTCCAACAAATCAGACAAAGAATTAAAGAAAACTGCCTGGCTCTTCAAGTGGATGAACAATCCAAATATGGTCAAGATAGGCTCAAAACTGGGACTTTTTGCCATCAAATTTAAGCTTCCTTTTACAGAAACCGTCATCAGAAACACCATCTTTCCACAATTTTGTGGAGGAGAATCCCTTCTGGATTGTCAGAAAGTCATAGACAAACTATACGAATATGATACGTTGACTATCCTTGACTATGGTGCCGAAGGTAAAAGTGATGAGGACGATTTGGACACAGCAATGAAGGAAACACTCAAAGCAATCGAAATGGCTGCTTCCAACAACTCTGTGCCTGTAGTCAGTACCAAAATCACAGGACTTGTAGATAATCTCATTCTCGAAAAACTCCATAATAAGGAAACCATTTCTGAAGGTGATCAAAGAAAATTCCAACATCTTTATGAGCGGATTGATGAAATTTGTAATAAAGCAGCAGAATTGGGTGTAAGTATTTTTGTGGATGCTGAAGAGAGCTGGATCCAAGATCCCATCGACGAATTGGTGATGCAAATGATGGAAAAATACAATAAAGAAAGAGTGACAGTGTACAATACATATCAACTGTACAATACCATCAAGTTAGAACATATGATTCGTGACCATCAGCGTTGCTTGTCTAAAGGTGTACTTTTTGGTTCTAAAATGGTACGTGGCGCCTATATGGACAAGGAAAGAGCTAGAGCTTTAGAATTGGGCATACCTTCTCCTATCCAACCTACCAAAGAAGCAACAGATAAGGATTATAACAAAGCCTTGGACTATTGCATCGAACATCATGAAACCATATCGTCTTGCTGTGCTTCGCATAATGCAGAAAGTAACTTACACCAAGCAAGATTGATTCACCAAAAAGGGATTCCACATAATCATCCACATATCAACTTCTGCCAATTATATGGCATGAGTGATAATATCACATTTAATCTAGCAAATGCTGGGTATAATGCCGCTAAATATGTTGTCTATGGTCCGATAAAAGACGTTGTCCCATATCTGATAAGACGTACTGAAGAGAATACCTCAGTTACAGGTGAGATGAGCAGAGAGCTTTTACTGATTGATAAAGAGATGCGTCGTCGAGGCATGTAAAAAAACAAAAAAAATAGAAATGGATTTTGTTGAAATAGTTAAATCACTGATGGATTTCATCCTCCACGTTGATGAACATTTATTTGTGATAATTCAGGAATATGGCCTTTGGGTGTATATTTTATTGTTTATTATTATTTTTGTGGAAACGGGTCTCGTAGTGATGCCATTTTTGCCAGGCGATTCATTGCTCTTTGCGGCAGGAGCATTTTGTGCAGGTGTAGTAAATGATGCAGGTGTAACAGCACAATTGAGCCTTCCAATAGTAATAGTTAGCCTAGTAATAGCTGCTGTCATCGGTGATACCGTCAATTATTCCGTAGGCAAGAATTTGGGGCTTAAAATATTAAATTGGAAAATAAAAGATTACCAACTTGTCAAAAAAGAATATATAGACCAGACACAAACATTTTATGCAAAACATGGGCCTAGAACTATTATTATTGCAAGATTTGTACCCATCGTACGAACATTTGCGCCATTTGTAGCTGGTATTGGCCAGATGGCATATCCGTTATTTATTAGATTTAATATAGTCGGAGGCATGTTGTGGGTCATTGGTCTCACTTTGCTTGGCTACTTTTTTGGGAATATCCCAATCGTCAAAAACAACTTCGAAACCGTTATTTTTGGGATCATAGGCATCTCACTTTTACCTATATTTTATGAATTTATAAAACATAAAACCAATAAATCAAAACAAATAGAGTAGTTCTTTACTTATAGTAGAAGTTAAAACCGATTTTTTGATTTACGCCCATGTTTGACTTACTTCATTTTACAGATTTATTGCAACCTCAGTGGTATGTGACGCATGGTGGTATCCTATTGATCATGTTTGTGGTTTTTGCAGAAACGGGACTATTCGCAGGTTTTTTCCTTCCTGGTGATTCACTTTTATTTGTAGCAGGTGTATTCAGCCATCAATTATTAGAAGGTTTTATACCTGCTGACCAAGTGGAATTAAGGCTGTTAATAATCATAGTTTTAATATCATTATCTGGTATTTTGGGGAATATTTTTGGCTATTGGTTTGGTGCCAAAAGCGGCCCAAGGCTTTATCAAAAAACTGACTCCATATTATTCAAACATCAACACTTAGTAAATGCACGCAATTATTATGATAAACACGGTGCAATGACCATTTTTGTGGCGAGATTTATACCATTTATAAGGACGTTTGCACCAATTGTTGCAGGTACAGTTAGCATGAATTATAGGAAGTTCTTGATATATAATATTACAGGAAGTTTTGCATGGTCAATTGCCATGGTTTTGGCTGGTCATTATCTCAATCAGTTCCTTATAGACCACTATAACTATGATCTCAGCACTCATCTTGGCTATATTGTATTAGGCATCGTATTGGTGACAACGATTCCTTTTGTCTTCAAAATGTTAGTAAGTGGATCAAAAAAATAAGTCCAATATTATAATTCATTTGTGCTAACAAAACAATATTCAATTTAAATTTGGCTAATTCTTCAATAATTACTACTTTTGATAAAATTTTTCATCCATGAAGCATATTTTAACTGTATTATTGATGTTTTCATCGTCATTCTATATGCAATCACAAAGTAATCTTGATTATATCAAACAAGAATTGAGTAATTTGGAAACTAAATTAGCAAAAAATGGAGAAAAATCAGGATTAACCAATGAACAAACTGCTCAACTAACAAAAATTTTGGAAGACAAGTCGCTGCGTATCGAAAACTACAAAAATCAATACAAACAAAAGGATGAGTTGTCTAAGTTTTTGTTGCAGTTGGAAAATGAATATGCACCAAGAATCCAAGCTGTACTTACTACACAACAAAGGAGAACTATCCTAAAATAAACTCCAACGATTTTTTTTTGCGTTAATTTCTACATCTTTTAAACCCAATAGGTAAAAGACTGTTTATCTTGTGCAACCGAAAATAAATGTTCGGATTGTTTAAAATATTTATTTTTGAAAAACCTTTTTACACTCAATCACTATTTTGTAAAGTACAAGTGGCATTTGCTGCTAGGAATATTTTTTGTCACTGGAGCCAATTACTTCAGCATCCTGATACCCCAAAAGATCAGAGAGGCACTAGATTTGGTACAAGACAAAATCCACCTATTTAAAGATGCACAAGCTGCCGGACAAGGTGCGCTAATGGACCAATTAGGCCATGCTTTGTTGATGTTTGGTTTGATTGAGATCGGAAGAGCGTCGTGTAGGGAAAGAGTGT
>CALFYH010000302.1 GCA_937952155.1 uncultured Saprospiraceae bacterium | reverse complement strand
TATCCGATTTATATCATTATGATTCCAGAAAACATCACTGACCATACTACCATCGATATCATCCTTGGGCGAATTGATACCTAGTGTAAAAGCCAAAAGCTGCAATGATGTATAATTTTTAAAATCTCCAAAACGCCACATTTCCAGCGTGTCCATGATGTGACTTGTTTGCCAAGGTTTTTTGCCACTTAAGTCGAGTAATGGTGGGAATTTTACCTGATTGATGACCATGCGGCGACATAGAAATGGTATGTCAAATTCGCGGATATTGTGCCCACAAATTCGGCTGTTTTCGGGATCATTGTAGTGATTTACAAGGAGTCTAGAAAAGTCTTCCAAAAGGAGTTTTTCATCGTCTCCTGCAAGTGATTTCAATCTTATTTTTACTGGGATCTCATCTTCAAAGCTCAAAAAACCCATTGAAATACAAACTACCTTGGCAAATTCCGCAAAAATTCCAGCTTTGTTTTGATACATCGTACCAGCATCGATGAGCGAATGATCATTTCCTGATGTCCTTTGCAGCTGAATTGTCTTAATTTCCCACAGCTTTTTTTGGTCATCCGATAGATTTTCATAATCTGCAACTTCTGAGACCGTTTCTATATCAATAAATAAGCATCTTTTCAGCAAATGTATATCTAAAAACATAATATTAAGGGTATTACCTGATTTATACTAGTAATGGAATATAACTATTTTTCAATATTTCGTGCTAAGATACATAATAAGTCTGTATATTTACATCGTTAAAATAAAAATTTAAAATTTATATATGAGTACACCACAATCAAAACAAAATTTTACGGCCATAGCAATTGGTATTATTATCGCATTATTGGCTTTGAACGCATATCAGTGGTATGTAAATAGTAAGTTGTCTTCTACCAATTTGACACAGAAATCTGAAATGGTAGAACTTCAAAAAGTGCAGGAAGAACTAGATCAGGATTATCAAACTGCACTTGAAAGCCTTGAAGAGATGCGTGGCGATAATGCACAGCTTAATGCATTGATAGACAGTCAGAAGAGTGAGCTTAAAGCACAAAAGGATAAGATTAATAATCTAATTTGGACCAAAAAAGAGCTTGATAAAGCTAAAGCAGAACTCAAGAACTTAAATACAAATGTTACTAAATATCTCGCGGATATTCAACAACTAAAAGAAGAAAACAAAATTCTTACCAATAATAATCAGGAGCTAACTATTCGTGTAGAAGAAGAAATCAAAGCCAAAGAAAATGTCATTACTGAAAAAAATGCTTTGACAGCTGAAAAAGAAAGTTTAAGCAAAACAAATGCTGCACTTGGTACTAAAGTGGATATGGCAAATGCGATCAAGATCAATTTTATGGAAGTAAAAGGATTTGAGATCAAAAAAGATGGCAAACTTAAGGAGCGTAGCAAAGCAAAAGACGTGCAAATGTTGAGAATTTGTTTCTTGACTGAGACGAACATGGTTACAACATCTGGACAAAAGAAATTCTTCATACGTATCATCAATCCACAAGGAGAGACCATCGCTATCGAAGATCAAGGATCTGGCGTTTTGACCAATAAATTGGACAATTCTCAAGTAAGATATACCACTTCAGGAGAAATCAATTATAATAATGAAGATACCAATGCTTGTATTGACTGGACACTTTCTGAACCGCTGGTGAAAGGGGAATATAAGATAGAAATGTACAACAATGGATTTCCTGTAGGAAAAGGAGGATTTAAGCTCAAATAATTTTTGAATTGCTAAAAATGTTGTTGCAAAGCAGAAGGTAAGTTACATTATTTTCTGCTTTGTTTTTTATACAAAACTGGACAATAAAATAGATTCAAAAAATGATCAATCTAATAAGTGATACCGTAACCAAACCATGTCGAGATATGCTGGCATATATGATGCAAGCCGAAGTTGGTGATGATGTATTTGGTGAAGATGCCACAGTCAATGCCTTGCAAGAAAAGGTAGCAAAAATGTTTGGAAAGGAAGCAGGATTATTTTGCCCATCCGGTACCATGACCAATCAAATTGCAATCAAAATCAATACAAGTCCACTTGATGAAGTGATCTGCGATATAGATTCTCATATTTATCAGTCTGAAACTGGCGGCTACGCATTCAATAGCGGTGTAGCCGTAAACCTAATCCAAGGCAACTACGGCAAAATAACAACCAACCAAGTAGCAAATGCTATCAAACCTGGCCACGATTGGCAACCAATATCGAAATTGGTCGTACTCGAAAACACCTGCAATAAAGGTGGCGGTAGTATTTATACGCTGGATGAAATAGTTCCTATATCTAATTACTGCAAGGCTAATGGACTCAATATTCATCTGGATGGCGCCAGAATATTTAATGCCCTTGTCGAGACCAACGAATCGACGATAGATTGGGGAAGGCATTTTGATACTATTTCGGTTTGCTTGTCCAAAGGACTCGGAGCTCCTGTAGGCTCACTACTACTAGGCACAAAGGAAAAAATCAAAGAGGCTAGACGATTTAGGAAAGTAATGGGTGGCGGTATGAGACAAGCAGGCTATCTGGCCGCAGCGGGTATTTTTGCCCTAGAAAACAATATCCCTAAATTGAAAATAGACAATGACCGAGCAAAACATATCGGTAATATATTGTCTTCATTACCATTTGTTCAGGAGCTAAAACCTGTTCAATCCAATATTGTCATCTTCAAATTGCAAGACGATATCCGTGACCATGACTTCATTCAGATTTTGAAGCAAAAGGGAATACTTGCAGTACCTTTTGGTGATAATACCATTAGATTTGTTTTTCACCTAGACATTACCGAAAATATGGTAGAGCAATTGGAACAAATCCTTCCTACATTGATATAAATAGCTGATGACAAGACGCAAGATATTGATATTGACAGGATTAATCGTAGGATTGACGGCATTGGTCATTACCTATTTTCCTATGTTGTCGATTGCTACGGGTTACACCGCAAAAAAAGTGTGTACTTGCACTTTTTTATCCAAGAGAGAAAAACAAGAAATAGTCCGTAATGACTTGTATTTCAGTATTCTATCGCATGTAAATGTTGATATCGATATTCCAAAAAACACCGTGACTACCAGCATTTTTGGTTTAGCGCCACAAACTGCTGTGTTCAGACAAGGTATTGGGTGTATTTTATTGGATGGCGCAGATGATTATCAAGTTAAGTTTAATCCAAATGAGTTGCTTGACGCTAAGGTTGATACATTTTTTAAACAGAAATATATCACAGTCGGTACAAACCAAGATAAGCTGCAACAAGCGATAGATCACGCCTTTGATCCTGATAATCAATTAATAGAAAAAAGGACTACGGCAGTGCTCGTCATTCATAAGGATACATTGATTGCGGAAAAATACGCACCACCATTTAACGCTGCAATGGCACAATTGGGTTGGTCTATGACTAAAAGCCTTATGAATGCTTTTGCAGGGATACTTCAGCAACAAGGAAAACTGAAGCTTGACCAAAACAATCTTTTTAAGGATTGGTCCAATGATGAAAGACGCGACATTTCCATAAAGAATTTACTACAGATGAATAGTGGCCTAGAATGGGATGAAGATTATACCACATCGTCTGACGCAACACAAATGTTGTACAATGCGGAAGACGTATCTGCTATTCCTATAGGTAAAAAAATCAGCACAAAGCGTGGAGAATCTTGGTATTATAGCTCAGGAACAAGCAATATTTTGAGCAAGTATTATAGGAATCTTTTGGGTGATTCAATATATCGGACATTTTTGAATACACATCTTTTTGCGCCATTGGGCATGAACTCTGCGCTAATTGAAACTGACGAAACAGGGACATTTATCGGCTCGAGCTATGGATATGCAACACCAAGAGATTGGGCGAAATTTGGATTATTGTACCTGCATGATGGCATCTGGAATGGTAAAAGGTTGCTACCAGAAGGATGGACAACTGTCACAAGAAGTGAAGCTACAGGAAGTGATGGGAAATATGGCGCCCAATTCTGGCTCAATAAAAATGGTGTCCAATATCCCGATGCACCACATGACATGCTTATTGCGGACGGCTATCAAGGTCAATTTGTATTTGTGATTCCTTCGCACGATGCCGTGATTGTTAGAATGGGTACAGGTGGATCACATTTTGATGTCAATGACTTTTTAAAAGAAGTCTTGGCTACCTTGCCCAAAAAGATAAAGCAATGAGATCAGCCTTTTTCTTAATTATCTTTTACACAACGGCGTGTAGCATTTTGCGTCCAGATAAAAATCCATGGAATCCGCCATTTACCATAGACAAAGTCTGCGAAATACATCCTGATGAAAAAAAAGATACAATTCGTGGGACAATACAATGTGATGGAGACAAATTTAGCTACGAATATCATGAAAATAGCTATCAAGGACCTTTGACCGCCTCAGAGAAATTCAGATATGCCTTTATTGGAAATTATCACAATAAGTTTTTTGACCAAATATATATTGATACAAAGCTTTCGGCAAAATACATGGATTCAGTGGAGATTTTGGCTATTGTGCAAAAAAGTCAATTTCGCGGCACATATTTATTTGAATGCAAGGCTTGCAATCAGGTTGCTACTCTGCGTTTTAGAAAGAAGGAGTACAATTTTCCATTTTTTAGTGACCAAGCATTGGATAAAGTCCTTGAAACTAGCTTTTATTTAGACACAATAGATGGCTACTACCGTAAAATCTACATTTCGAAAACGGGCAAAGAATCTGGTCTTTTGTTGGAAAAATTGGTTGGGCGTAGAAGTGCAAAAAAATTGGCTATCCATTCAGCTACAATAAAAGATCTTGAAAATACATTGTATTACCTGAAATCAGTGCGTATCAGACATCATGACAAGGATAAAAAATAATAAGAAAATTCAAAATATCGTTTTTGACTTCGGTGGCGTCTTATTAGATCTTGATTATACAAAGACCTACGAAGCATTGTCTAGTTTATTAGGTCTCGAGTTTTTACCTACTTACACACCTGAAACCAGCAATTTTCTACACGAATATGAGATAGGTAAGATCAATACCGAAACCTTCATTTGGAACTTGCAACGTTTGGCAAAAAAAGATGTTCCCATTGGTCAAGATGTCATCAAAGCTTGGAATGCCATGTTGTTAGGATGGCAGCCTCCAAAGTTCGATTTTCTCTTGTCGCTGCGCAAAAAGTATAGAACATATCTATTGTCCAATACCAATGAACTACATCTGACTTGGGTGCTTAACGATCTCAAAAAACACCATAATATCGTCGATTTTGATAAAACGTACTTTGATAAAACATACTACTCCCATCTGATTGGGATGAGAAAACCCGATAGCGAAATTTTTGAATATGTAACCCAAGATGCTGGTCTTGATCCTGAAGAAACTTTATTTATTGATGACTTGGAAGTCAATACTTTAGCCGCAATGGACTCAGGCTGGAATGTATATCAACACGATCCGAAGGACGATTTGATCAAGGTATTCGCTGAGAAGTTAAAATTGATTTAAAATAGTCGTTGTATCTTTATTGAAATATTATTAACATGGACGCTGATTTTCCAGAGAAAAAGAAGACATATTGGTCAAGTGATGAAGCTGTATTGCTGATACAAAAATATTGTGCTTTTCAAGAGCGAAGCCATGCCGAAGTGAGGACAAAACTGCTCGAGCATGGTATCTATGGCGATCTTTTAGAGGAGATCATCAGCGATTTGATTTGTAACAATTTTCTCAATGAAGAGCGATTTGCTCGCACATTTGCTAGGGGAAAATTTCGTATGAAACAATGGGGCAAAGTCAAGATACAGAATGAACTCAAGCTCCGCCAAGTATCAACATATTCTATCAATGAGGCCATGAAAGAAATCGATGAAACTGATTACATAGCCAGCTTGCGCAATGTATTAGCAAAGAAATCACGGCTTACAAGTTTCAAAAACAAATATGACAGATACAAAAAACTTACAGAATATGCACTCAGCAAAGGCTATGAATATGAATTGATAAAAGAAGTCCTAGATGGTGATGAATGAAAATTTTAACTTTGACAATAAAATTATTGTTACAAATACTTGACAATGTGAATATTGTTATGTATCAAATCACTTCCACCCAAACGAAAAAGTAAGATTGTACGTTCTTTCCAATTGGCTAACATCGGTGCCTACAATGGTGTTCTGTTGAGAAGTGCTGCCTTGACCGGGAGGTAGCTGATAGATAAATTGTCGGTATTTCACATTTACTCGATCGAAAAGATTGAAAACCGTAAATCCTATCTTTGTATGCCAGTGCTTGAAATTCAACTTATAAGCTGCACTTACATCTACTCTATGGTAGTCATCAAGTTTTTGAATATATTTATTTAGATTAAGATTTCGCCGATCAATCATCCGGTCCAGATTGCTCAAATCCAAGTACGGCCTACCTGTAGCGCCCGAATATGTCAAGGTAAATTCTACTTTTTTAAAAGAATATGCATTAAAAAACTTGAGTTGATGCCTACTATCATCCGATGAAGGAAAATATTTATTAGAAAAAATTTCAGGAAACCTATTTTCGGCTTTACTTAATGTATAGGTCAACATAGAAACCAAGTTTTTGCTGTCATACACCAAGGTAAAATCAACACCTTGTACCCTACTCTCTCCTTGAAACAATCGGAATGATGTTGTTGGATTTGGCTTATTGCCTTTGGGTGGACGAAGCCCAGGTGCTGATGTGGCGTGATTTACAGCTCCATCAAGTGTCCGATAAAACGCTTCAATATCTATGGTGAAATTATTCTTTGTCCATGTAGCACCAAGCATGAGATTTTGTCCGATGCCGACAGGAACATTACTACCGTTTGCCAAAACAAAAAACTGTTGTTTTTGACCCAATACATTTTCATGCTCAAACAATCGCACATTTTGTAAATGACGACCAGCCGAAGCCTTGGCTTTCAGACCTGTTTGTACATTGTAGGTGGCGTGTATTTGTGGCAAAAAATATCCTTCAGCCATATAATGTAAGTAGTTATACCTAAATGAAGGCATCACTTGCCATGTTGTAGATTTCCCTAGATCCAAACTAGCAAAAAGCGAAGTCTCATTTCCTGATTTATCTACTTTAAAAATAGATTGTTGATCATTCTCTATGTTGAGAAAGTTGAAATGGCGGATATGTTCAGCGCCAAGTAATACATTATGCCAGCTAGGAATTCGGGCAGAAATTTTCACGCCATTGTCTTCAATCGAGTTGGTATTGAAGATATGCGCTGTATCGCTGATGATCTCCATCGGGTCAAAACGTAACACATCACTGAATACATTATAACCACTGTAATAACGTGTCGTGTAAAAATTGGTATTTATGGCTACTTTTTTGGAGTTGTATACATGGCTTAGACCAAAACTTTTGTTTTCCCAATCATTGTATTGCGAGAAATTTTCATCGGTTGCAGGCCTATTGGGTTGTAAAATCGAAATAAAATATTGATTATCAAATACATCCTTACTAATAAAGGAATTTAATGAGACTTGGTGTTTGCCTGCATTGAATGATATTTTCCCATTAAAATCCCAGAAATCAAACCTAGGCTTAGAAATTATTACATTTTGCAATCCATTATTCCTAGTTTCAACAGACAAGCTATCTTTGTCTTGTAGCTTCGCAAATGTCGTAGAAAAAAGATCAGTATAAGACTTACGTCCTGCCATACTAACTGATAGTGATTTGCTCAATGGAAGTTTGATTGCAATGCCTGTACTCAACAAATTTACATCTGCTACAATGTCAAATGAATCTATTTTGGCATCGCTTTTCATCTTCAACATTCCACTGGTTCGTCCGCCATATTCTACAGGAATATTATTTTTCAATAAAGTCAACTCATTGATATACCGACTATTAAATGCACTAAAAATACCATAAAAATGATCTGCCTTATATACGGGCATTTCATCCAATAGCAGCAAAGTAGCTTCATCGTTTGCTCCTCGAATACGGATCGAAGATCGAGAATCATCTGTATTGCTGATACCAGGCATTAATTGCACTGTCTTCAGGACATCTGTCGGAAAGACACTGGTACCAGTCAATGCACTGAGAAAACTTCCACTTGGTGTTATTCCTTGCTCTTTGATAAAATTTAAACGTTTCTTCAAGCTACTTATGGTCAATGGAATAACTTTTACAGGATCATCGGCCAAAACTATTTTGTGCATTTTATTTTCAGGTGAAACTTGAATTGTGGTTTCGCTATGGGCCAAGGAATGTACACGCAGCAAAGTGCCTGCTTTGGACTTGGGTAAGCGGATGAAACAATCACCAAACTCATCGGTAAAAGCAAAATATTTTTTGGATTCGTCATATACCGTAGCGTAAGAAATCGGATATCCATCTCTTTGCTCTGCAATATTGATGTGGATAGTCATTTCATCACTTTGTGACGTTGAGTTGAAATCCGAGCGGACCAAAAACGATGCCTTATCAGCAGTAATATAATCAAGATTAAAAATCAAACAAATTTTAGAAAATATCTCTTCCGCATTTCGCCCTTTAATGGTTCGGGATTCTGGATTATGGATCTGAGCCAAATCTGGATTGTACGCCACTAAAACACCAAACTTGTCTCGAAATTTCTCAATGGTACTAGCGCAATTTTTTTCTACGACGAAATTTACAATATCATTTTGTTGAGCAATAATCCTTCCCGTACTAATAGAAATTAATACAAAAAGACAAACCAGCCATGATATTAACTTCCTCAATCCTTATAATCCGCGCCTGTTTTTATTATTCTTTGGTCAAAATCGCCTGTTTTCCTTCGATTTTATATTTGAGTTTTAGCGGCCACGTGATGTTAAACAACGCATCATTCAAATGATTGTTTTTAAAAAATCCAGTATATTTCAATTCGTTGAGTGATGGATCCATTACAACTTTGATATCAAATTGGTTTTCGATTTCCTTTACGACTTGGCCAAAATCTTCATTAAAAAATGTATATCCACCTTCGAGCCAAGGAATCAAACCTACAGTTCCTTTTGGCATTGTATGTGTCATAAGAATGCCATCCTGCAAAGTAGCAACATCATTAGGATTCAAAATTTTCTCATCACCATTTTTGGACTTTACGGCTACTTTTCCGGTTTTGCATATCACTTCGAAATTGTCATTGCGGGCATCGACGCTAAATGACGTACCTAAAACCGTAACTTGACCATTTGGTGTTTCTACTGTAAACTGTGTCCCTTTTCGCACCTCGAAGAATGCCATTCCTTGCAGAGAAACTTTCCTTTCTTTTTCCCAATTATCGGCATTAAAAGATGCTTCCGAACCAGCATTGAGTGTGATCGCAGAGCCGTCAGGAAAGGCTTCGGTAACCTTTTGTGCGATAGAAGACTTAAATACTTGATTTTCAGGTGTTCCGAATCCTTGTTTAAAATAAAAAATACCAGCTAGACAAGCAGCTGCTGCGAGTCCTGCGATGTATTTCCAATTGATTTTTCTGATTTTCGGTTCTGTATGTTCCTGCTTTGTACTTGCCTCTATACGCGCCCACAATTTGTTATCGTCTACCCTAGGTTTGATGGCAAAATCCAGATTTGTAACCACTCGAATTGCTTGATTGATCTCGTCCATCTGATCCATATGTGTATCAATGAAACTAGACCAATGGTCATTATCTTCGACAAAGTCAGATTTAACCCAGGCAATAAAAGAACTGTCTTCTATTAAATCTTGTTGAAAATCGTGTAAATTTTTACTTTCCATACGCAAAATGTTAATTGGGTACAGTACGATAAGGTAGGAAATTATGTTTTGTACTCATTATTTTAAGACAATTGTAAAAAATGTGTAAAAATTAATATGCCAATCATGATTACTGTCAAATATTGGCGCATCTCTATGATACCCTTGGATATGAGATTTCGGACAGACTGATAGTTGATCTCCATCACGTCACAAATCTCTTCGTATTCCATTTCTTCAAAATATCGCAGATAAATCGCTTCTTTTTGTCTGCCGCTCAACTTAGAAAGTGCAGTTTTGATATTCCCTTGGTTTTCTGATGACATTTCATCGCCGATGAGCATATCCTCAACCGACAAAGAAAAAGTACTTTCCTTATTTTCATTTACTTCGTATTCGACTGTATTTCTTGATTTTTCTACCCTGCGTATCAGTTCACGACGCAAGGTAACACATAGATATTTTATGATGGAATCTGTACTGCCGAGTGACTCACGTCGCTGCCATATCTGCACAAAGATATCGTGTATGGTATCTTCGATCAGATAAGTATCGGAGGTAAATTTATGCGCATAATTATCCAGACTTCTGATATTAAGATCATAAATCTGTTTTAAGGCGAGATGGTTTCCTTGTTTCAGCTGGTTCCACAGCGTCAAATCATCCATAAATGTACATTTTGGAATTATCCAGTTTTGAGTGCCAAAGATACGATAAAATGCGAATTTTCAAATAAATGAGTGGATGGAAGACCTAGTTATATTTCTTTACTCATTGGTTTAGTCTTAATATTAATTTTTGGCGTTCTATTTCTTCTACCAGTTCTTGTTCGGTAGGCAAAAAAGGCATATACTTAGTAGCAAAAAGTTGTTTATTATCGCTGAGTACTGAGTATTTAGCTATAGTTTTATCGGTTTCGGTACACAACAGTATGCCAATAGTGGGCTGGTCGTTTTCTTGTTTTTTAATATCGTTGTACATGCGCACATACATATCGAGCTGCCCAATATCTTGGTGTGTCACTGTATGTGTTTTCAGTTCAAGAATTACAAAGCATTTAAGGATATAGTTGTAAAATACAAGGTCGATATAAAAATCGGCAGTGTCTGTTTTTATATGCTGTTGGCGCTCTACAAAAGCAAAACCTTTGCCAAGCTCTAGTATAAATTTTTGTAAATTGTCAATAAGTGCTTTTTCTAGATCAGCCTCGGTATAACTATATGATGTAGGTAAGTTTAAAAATTCCAATACCGTAGGATTTTTAATAAAATCAAATATTTCGTTTGGCTTATTTTCAGCTTCTTTTTCAATTGTTTCTTTATTTTGTGAAGACAAAAGTCTTTGATAATACATAGTCGAGATATTTCTATCAAGAGTTCTAATACTCCACGTGTTTTGTGCTGCTTCGGTTAAATAATAGATTCTTGCATTTTCGTCAGGTACCCTCATTACAATCTCGAAATGAGACCATTGCAATTTGGTCGACAGTGTCGGCCAATTTTCTAAGGATGGAAATGTTAGATAGAATTGTCTGTATTTTCGAATATTCCTTTCTGAAAAACCTTTTCCAAATTCTTGGGTAAGCGAATTGGATATTGTTTTTATTATTTCTTTACCATACTCGGCTCTATCTTTGCCTTGTTGCTCTTCAAGTACTATTTTTTCGCCTATTTTCCAGTAGGCTTCTACCATGGCACTATTGATAGCCTGATAACTTTTTTGCCGTGCTTGTGCAAGAATTTGTTTTATATCATGTATGTATTGCATGACTTATTTTTTCTTTTTTTACAAAAATAATGATCCTCATTCGATATGGATTTTATCTATCTCCTTCATCAATCTATCTGTTTCTGCCAATGCGACGATGATCTTTTGATAGTGAAGAATATCGTCAAACTCTAGTTTTCTGTCCTTTCGGTCTTTGAGCCACTTTTGCGCAGGCTGATAGCCGCCAATATAAAAGTCCCAAGCTATTTGCGGAACATTGTCGAAATATTGCGTGTCGTTGATGTACACTTTTCCAACCACATCTAAGCCTTCCAAAGAATTTACAAATTTCGGTTTTGTAACGATATTGTCGCCATCTTCGGGATATTGTGTGATGAATTGCTCAACAGTTGGGCTTTCCAATAAATGGATTTGTCTGATTTCACCGCCCAATTTTACCAATTGCCAAAAAGTGTCTTTGTCTTTTGGATAAGGCACTCTCGGAAAATCAATTTTTAAAAACTCTTTGTATTTTTCTCGGTAAGTAGGAGAGTGCAGAACTGCATAGATGTAGTCTAAAATGTCAACGGGTGCAAACGTGTCTTTGGTCGTTTCTTTATCATTGGTGAAAGTTAAACCTAACTTATCTGCTAATTGCTTTACAATTTCTGTGTTTAAGTTGGGTTGTCTTTCTGTTGATTGCCCTATTGTTTGTTGGACGTTAGTTTCGGGGTATAGGTATAGAGGGAAAATACTTGTA
>CALFYH010000301.1 GCA_937952155.1 uncultured Saprospiraceae bacterium | reverse complement strand
CTCTTCCGATCTACCAATAAAAATTTGAAAAAATTTCCGATCTTTGAAGAGCAGTGGTACTTAAGAGAAGCTTATTTACACTTTTTGATCAGGATGGAAAAAATAGATCCACAAGTATTAAAAGAACGTCCGATGAAGCCATTTTCATTAAATAAATTTCTCAACAGTGTCCCTTTTCACAGTAAGGATAAATCGGGTCAAAATATTACAATTTTAGTAATTCAGATTCTATTTTTAATTTTGGATAGTAAATATAATAAAATTATAGACAAAATAGACACACTGACGCAATATACATACCGTTATCTCAATAAAGATGACACATTCAGGTCCAACTGTTTTATTAAAATGCTCCTCCAAATGGTCAAAGCAGACTTGCATCCCGTTAGGACAAAAACCTACACGGAGACTTTACGTAAAAAATTAGAAAATTCGCACCTTATTATAGACGAACGAAGTGCACAAGTAGAAATCATACCTTATGACTTCCTTTGGGATATGATAATTGAATTGTTGGAGATCAAAAACAAATAGGTCTCATTTTATAAAAGTTTGCATATTTATTAAATATAATTTTACAGTAAATAGCACGGAAACAGGGTATTAATGACTTTTATAAGTTTTTATTTTAAAATTAAGTGTAAATACACCAAAATAGAAAAAGTTGGAATGATTTTTTCTATGTCATAAATAGCAATATCAGAAATATTAATGTACTTTAAGACGATCATACAGGGCAGGTTGGAATTTGGGACGCAAAAGAGTTATGAAAAAGTAACAAAAATGTTCCTGCAACGATTAGAAACTTATTATAAAACAGATGTTTTCTTCAAGTATGAAGAAATATTTAAAGATGATGATTTGTCATTAGAAATACCTAGGTATGTAGGTCAAGTCAGCGAAAAGGCTTTCAGGACTACTACAAATTTATTAGGATATTGCGCTCAGTTTGCCATAGCAGGTTCGATTAGAGGCTGGTTGATCAATGAAGGTGAAATCATGAATTTTGTGACTCTTGAGCCAGAAAGTGATAAAGGTGCTGTCCAATCATTTGTCAAAGGTCGCAAATTGGTAAAGGTAGTGGGAAAGGAAAATGAAGCACTAGAAGCATTGAGCCAAGCTATTGAGAAATATGATCGCCATGCACAAGCCTACGAAAGAAGGGCTAAAGTCAATTTTTTAATGAAAAACTTCCATGACTCATTGCGAGATTATAATAAATGTATCGGAATAGATTCGACTATTCCTACAGCTTATTACGGTAAAGCCAAAATTCACATGATACGTGAAGAGTGGGAACAAGCCATTGAAAACCTCGATGAATCCATTAAAAAATCTATTGCCTTACAAACGCTATATTGGAAATCTCGCAAGCTCAAAGCAGAATGCCACATACATCTCAAAGAATGGCAAAAAGCAGCTTTTGATCTTAAGTTATTTACTTCCCGTTCTTTTGAGAAGGATAATCCAAACAGATTCTGGATAAGATGGGCAAATTATCAATATGGTTTAGTGCTTCTCGAATTGGAAGAATATCTCGAAGCAATGAAGGCATTTGACAGAGCTGCAGATGCACCAGCTGCGCAAGATGGCATAAATGAAGCTGACATCCTGACAAATCGAGGTGTTGCCAAACAAAAAGCAGGGAAAACAAGTTATATGAAAGATATCAAGGATGCAGCCGCTAAAGGTGGTAAAAAAGCAAAAGGATTGTTAAAATCCATGTAATTAGATAAGGTCATTACAGATAGCCTTCTTGAAAATTTCAAGCTTTTAGATTTCAATTACTTCACATGTCATTGTTGAACAACCATTCGGGGATAGAAGCAGAAGCTGGATGCGATGAAGCTGGTCGCGGTTGTCTAGCTGGTCCAGTATTTGCAGCAGCGGTGATCTTGCCTATGGATTTCTATCATCCAGATATCAATGACTCCAAGCAACTGAACGAAAAACAAAGGCAAACGCTTCGCAAAATTATAGAACAAGAAGCAGTTGCTTTTGCTGTAGCCAAAATGGATGTGGATGACATAGACAAATATAATATATTGTGGGCGTCCATCAGAACTATGCACAAAGCCTTGGACAAATTGGCTGTGAAGCCTCAATACATTATCGTGGATGGAAATAAATTTTTACCATACAAG
>CALFYH010000300.1 GCA_937952155.1 uncultured Saprospiraceae bacterium | reverse complement strand
ACGGCATACGAGATAGTGGTCAGTGACGGGAGTTCAGACGTGTGTTCTTCCGATCTTACCTTTTAATATGAAAATTTCAGCACATAAGTATAATTCATCAAAACTGTCATTAAATGAAGTTATACTTTCTAATGAAGAAATGGCCACTGTCTGATCTGTTTGTGAATACGCGCCTTTAATAGTAACATTTTCATTACCATCAAAGGATAGGACTTCAACTACGTTATTAGCTAGAAATTTAATACTTAAAATTTTCCCCGCAATAAATGCTTGATTCATTACCAACTCTAAGCTATCCTTAAGTAAGCCAAATTCGATGGTAAATGGAGTTTGACTTGATTCTGTTGCGACGCCATTCTTTATATCAAAGGATTTCAGCGTACGAAGTTGTGACTTATTATATACAAACTCCGAAGGTATCTCAAGTGATGATGTGTCCTTTTCGCATCCATTGTTGCCCAACAGAGTGGAAATAATTATGAAATAGAGATATAAATGTTTCATTTTTGTTATAATTTAATTATTTTTTTGAACGCCAAATTTATTAAGATTTTGCCATAAAAAGTTATGATTTCATCATGAAGTTAAAGGCACAAATTTAAGCTATATTTTGTATATTGATTTTATTTCTATTTTTTTTGTTTGAAAATTCTTTTTGCATCTATATTTGTCACTAAATCAATTCATGCATAAACACCAATTAGCCATTTTAATCCTTGCGGCTGGAGGCTCATCTCGACTGGGACAAGCCAAACAATTGCTTCCTTTCGGAGAATCTACTATGCTGAATAGGATAGTGGATATTGCTTTACAAAGTAAAATTGGAAATATTTATGTGGTTTTGGGTGCGTCGTATGATGAAGTGAAATCAAGTATCGTTGATACATCAGTTCATGTCATTCATAACAAAAAATGGGAAAAAGGACTTTCCACATCCATAGTCACAGGAGTCAATGAAATTCTACAACAAGCACCTTCGACACAAGGTATTCTCATTATGTTAGCAGATCAGGTTTTGATACTACCGACGCATATAAATCAAGTGGTTCAAGTGTTTTTAGCAGAAAAGTGTGATATTGTTTATGCAGATTACAAAAGTGATTACGGTCCGCCAGCGATATTTGGTATCAAGACTTTTAATGAACTTTTATCTTTGGAAATGGATCAGGGCGCAAAAAAAATAATCAAGTCAGGTATGTATAAAGTTGCATCTGTTATCATACCTGAAGGCAAATATGATATTGATACTACTTCTGATTATGAACAAATAAAAGGCCTAATTAAATATTAGTAAAATATTAAGATAATGAATTATTAATATCAAAAAGTAAAACTTAACTTTGTGTAAAATAAACATAAGATGGCTGGAATTTCATTAATCATAAATGGCAAAAGTCAGGTAATCTCAGCAGATCCTTCTACGCCTTTGCTTTGGGTCTTAAGGGATGAACTAGGATTGGTCGGAACGAAATTTGGATGCGGTATAGCTTCATGTGGCGCTTGTACTGTCCATGTCGAAGGTGTAGCTACCCGATCTTGCATTTTGCCTGTTGCCTCTCTCGCAGGCAAAAACATCACCACTATAGAAGGGCTTTCTGAAAATGGTGATCATCCTGTACAAGTTGCTTGGTTGGAAAATGATGTACCACAATGTGGATATTGTCAGTCAGGGCAGATTATGAGTGCTGCTGCATTATTAGCACAAAACGCATCACCAAGTGACGAAGATATAGATAATGCGATGATGGGCAATATCTGTCGATGCGGCACATACGTCAGGATCAAAAGTGCCATCAAGCAAGCTGCTAAGAAGTAATGTTTACTAAATTAAAATAATCTAATATACATATAAGATGCCAATCATCAACACTAGAATAGGAAGAAGATCTTTTATTAAGAATTCTGCATTGGCCGGAGGCGGCATGGTGATAGGATTTTCATGGCTTGCTTCTTGTAAGCTCTCACCGGAAGAAGTATTGGCATTGCCCAAAGAATGGTTTGAATTCAACGGTTACCTAAAAATTGGTGATACTGGTTTGGTTACCATCTTGTCACCAAATCCTGAAATCGGTCAAAATGTTAAAACTTCAATGCCGATGATTGTAGCTGAAGAATTGGATGTTGATTGGAAAAATGTAGTGGTCGAACAAGCGCCACTCAATACCAAACTTTACTCATGGCAGATTGCTGGCGGCAGCCGTTCGATTAGTTCTTCATGGGATGCACTTCGTATGGCAGGAGCTACTGCTCGTCATCTATTAAAGCAAGTTGTGGCAAACGACCTGAAAGTACCAATGGAAGAATTGACCACTGAAAATGGCGTTATTTATCATAAAAAATCAAATAAATCTTTTACTTATGGTCAAGTGGCTTCTGCGGCTAGCAAGTTGCAAGTGCCTAAAGAAGTAAAACTCAAAGAAGTCACAGAATACAAAATCATTGGAACCGATCGCAAAAATGTCGATGGCAAAAAAATAGTTACCGGTCAATCACTATTTGGTATTGATTATAAAGAAGCAGGAACACTGACAGCGATGCTTATTCATCCGCCTGCATTTGGCACCAAACTGAAAAGTGTCGATTTGGACGCAGTTAAGAAAATGCCTGGGATCAAAGATGCTTTTGTCATCGAAAGTTATACAGATGGAATGGAAAGACAATGGAGCGATGTTGCAGCATTTACGGAGTTGGTCGTGATTGTCGGTGATTCTACTTGGCAGGTGATGAGTGCAAAAAAAAGTGTGAAACCAGAATGGCAACCCATCGAGTCATCAAGCCGTAATGTAAATTTGTTCGGTAGAAATATAGATATTGTCACTCCTGCAGGCTTGGAAGATACTACAGGACATTATGTATCTTTACAAAAAGTAAATCCAAAAGATGTAAAAGTTGTGCGTAAAGATGGAAATCCCGATGAAGCATTCAAAAATGCAGCTTTTATACTAGAACGAACCTATTCTTGCCCTTTTTTGGCGCATAGCACAATGGAGCCTATGAATTTCTTTGCAAATGTGCAGAAAGATAAAGTGTCCTTAACTGGCCCGATTCAAACACCTGAGTTTTTGGAAAAGGCCGTGGCTGCACGATTAAATGTGCCTCTTGAAAATATCGAAGTCAACTTAACTAGAATGGGTGGCGGATTTGGAAGACGATTATATGGGCATTTTGGCGTAGAAGCAGCAGTGATTTCTCAGCGTATGAATGCGCCAATCAAGTTGATATATACCAGAGAAGATGATATGACATGTGGTGTATATCGACCTGCCTATTCGGCTGTTTACAAGGCTGCATTTGATAAAAATAAACAACTCATTGGTTTTCATGTCACTGCAGGTGGAATACCTGAAAGTCCGCTTTCTGCCAATAGATTTCCAGCAGGTTGTGTAGATAACTATCTTGCCGAAGAATGGACAGTGCCATCGAATATAAGTGTTGGTGCATTTAGGGCGCCAAGATCCAATTTCATCGCTGGAGCTGAGCAATCATTCCTTGATGAAGTTGCAGAATATATGCAAGTAGATCCTATAGATATGCGCATCAGTTTGTTCGAAAGATCAAAATCAAAACCTGTAGGTGAAAAGAATGATTATGATGCAGATAGATATATCGGGGTATTAAAATTAGTAAAAGAAAAATCTGGATGGGACAAACCAGTTTCTGGTCTGGCACGTGGCGTAGCTGCTTATTTTTGTCATGATTCTTATGTAGCGCATGTGATTGATCTGGTACCAGATAAAACCAATCCAATCGTAAAAAAAGTAACAACAGCTGTAGATTGTGGTATTGTGATTAATCCAGATGCAGCTACAAATCTTTCCCAAGGTGCTGTTGTGGATGCATTAGGCCATAGTATGTTTAGTGCCGT
>CALFYH010000299.1 GCA_937952155.1 uncultured Saprospiraceae bacterium | reverse complement strand
ATTTGATTGCGTATTCACAGAACCATCAAAATGGTATGTCACACCAGGTGGTTATTATTATGGTGGTAATTTTACTCCATCTGAATTTGGAACAAGTTTTGATTCAAGTATCAATGAGATCCAGAGTGTCTTTACTAGCGTGCCAGCACCATCAGGTGGCGGCGGTGGCAGCTTCAGTGGTGGAGGTAGCTCAGGTGGTGGATTTGGCGGTGGCGGTGGCGGCAGCTGGTAGTCAAATTTTGCCTTTAATAAAGACATTCATACCAAAATAAATTATCTTTATGGCTTAATACATTAGCCATGAACAAGATCAAGCAGGAATACCTTAATACCTGGCAAAGCGCCTATAAAAAACTCAATCCGAAACAGCGCGAAGCAGTGGATACTATCGATGGGCCCGTCATGGTCATTGCAGGTCCCGGTACAGGCAAAACTCAACTATTAGCAGTAAGAATCGGAAATATTTTGTTGAATACAGATGTTTTTCCACATAATATACTATGCCTCACTTATACAGATGCTGGTGCGACCGCTATGCGCGAAAGGTTGACAAGCTTTATTGGCCCTGATGCTTATAATGTCAATTTTTTTACTTTCCATGCATTCTGTAATTCAGTAATAAGCGAAAATCCACAATATTTCGGAGACTTCAAGGCACTCCAACTGGTATCTGATATCGAATTAGTAGAAATACTGAGAACCGTTTTTGATAATCTTGCAGATGAACATCCACTAAAAAGGCTTAAGGGAAATGAATACAACGAACTTAATAAACTTAAGCAGCTTTTTACCATCATGAAGCAGGAAGAATGGACATCAGCCTACATACACAGTAAGTATGAAGAATATAAAGAATTCGTCCTCGACCCAGAGAGATCAAATTGCATATGGCGAATCAATAAAAACGGATTTAAAAAGGGAGATATTAATCCAAGACTAGTCAATGAAGCGCTTTCAAAATACACAAAGTTGCTTGGAGCTTCAGAAGAGTTGGAATCGTTTAAAAAAATTATGACTGAAAGAGAACGATATGACTATCAGGATATGATACTTTGGGTCATCGAAAAGTTCCAGCAACACGATGAGCTTTTAGCAAAATATCAAGAACGATATCAGTACATTCTCGTTGATGAATATCAAGATACAAATGGATCTCAAAACAATCTCCTATTTTTACTTTCTGATTTTTGGGAAAAACCCAATCTATTTATTGTAGGTGATGATGACCAAAGTATTTTTAGATTTCAAGGTGCCAATATGAATAGCATTATAGAATTTAAAGATAAATATCAACCAAAAGAAATCGTACTTACCGAAAATTACCGTTCTAGTCAAGTGATTCTAGATTCTGCTAGCAAGCTTATTGAAAACAATTTGGACAGATTGTCACACAAATATCCTGACCTAGACAAAAATCTAACTGAGCATAGATCGGTTAAACCTGAGTTTTCACCAGAGCCACAGTTTCTAGCTTACCAGAATTTTGTCCAGGAAGAAGCTGGTATCATAGAAAAAATTATAAGCCTTAACAATCAAGGTGTTGCATGGAAAGATATCGCCATCATATATTCGAAACATCGAGTAGTCGAAGACATGGTAAAATATCTCACCCAAAAGAAAATACCGCTGAATGTAAGAAAAAGAGTCAATGTACTTTATGAACCTGAAGTGGAGAAACTGTTGAAAATCCTAGAATATATAAATATCGAAAGCAAAAGGCCACACTATGTAGAAGATATTCTATTTGAAATTTTGCATTATCACTTTTGGGAACTTGATCCTTATGATATCGCAATGATAGCACTCAAATGTCGACACAAAGACGAAAATAATACCGAAGATGATCGATATATAAAATGGAGAGACGCTCTTTCCAGTGATATAATCCTCAAAGAGGCAAACGTTAGATATCCTGGAAAAATCAAAGCAGTAGCACTAATTATTGAGTCTTGGTTTTCGCAATTACACAATGTCACAATACAGACCTTGATAGAGATCATCCTGACCCAAAGCAATATGCTAAATACCATTTTGCTAAGTGAAGACAAATCCTGGAAGATTCAACTTGTAAATACATTTTTTGATTTTGTAAAGACTGAAGCTGCCAAAACAAAACAACTCAAATTGGATCGATTGATGGAAATCATCTCCATCATGAAAGATGACAACATAGATTTGCCGGTATATCATATTATCTCCAATGAAAATGGGATCAATTTCCTCACAGCTCATGCTGCCAAAGGACTAGAGTTCGAACACGTCTTTATCATGCGCGCCACAACAAAATTGTGGGAAGAAAAATCAGGCGGATCATTCAATTTTCCTTTACCACCTACATTGACAGCCGCATCTGAAGGCAGCGAAATCGAAGACGAACGAAGACTTTTTTATGTGGCCATGACTCGGGCAAAAAACAATCTCTATATCACTTATCCACTTATGGATCAGAATGAGAAGCAACTCGTGCCGACGCAATTTGTAGCCGAAATCAAAGATGCTGAATTAGACATCTCACCTATCCAAGTCTCTGAAGAAACCACCATAGAATACGTATCAGAGCTTATGAAATTTACCCGTGGAGAAGCGACATTGATAGATGATGATCTCATAGTAAGAATCCTTCAAAACTTCAAAATCAGTGCTACAAGCCTGAATAAATACCTAAAATGCAAGCTTACATTTTATTTTGAAACGATATTGAAAGTGCCGATGGCAAGAAGCGCCACTATGGGTTATGGAAGTGCCATTCACTACAGTTTGGAACAATTTTTTATAAATATCAATAAGTCTGTACCAAGGTCTTACGGCTCTTCAAACTTACTTTTGGAATATTTCAATGTCGGTATGGAAAAATACCGCTCTCACTTTACGCCAAAAGAATTTGAAAATTACACAAAACATGGTCATAAGCTACTTTTGAATTATTATGAAGAATATAAAAATGAATGGCTTTTGCCACGTGATTTCAAAGTGGAGCATGAAATTAAACTTGCCGAATATAAAGGTGTACCTATCTCTGGTAAACTTGACAGGATTAATATATTTGATGACCACATAACGGTAACAGACTATAAAACAGGTCGATATGATAGTGCCAAACTCAGCAAGCCAAAAACTGGAAGGCCCGAAGGTGGCGATTATTGGAGGCAGATCATGTTTTACAAATTATTGATAGATAATGACAAAAAATATCCTTGGGTCATGCGATCGGGTATAATGGATTTTGTCGAACAACAAAAAGAAAACGGTCAAGATGTCTTCAAAAGAACGACATTTGATATCCATAGTGAAGAAACTGAGATCGTTGGCGAACAGCTCGTAAAGGCTTATAGCGAAATCAAAGCACACATCTTCACTCCAGGATGTGGAGAAGAAGATTGTAAATGGTGCAATTTTGTCCAGCGTAATATGCCAGTCCATGCTTTTACAGAATTGGAAGAAGACGATGATGACAATCTTGAAATTTCCACTCAGATATAATTAAAATCATTTGTATGGATATTTCAATAATTGTATGATTATAATCATGTCAACAATTATTTTGTAAATATAATTTACTGTCTATATTAGCGTCAACAAAACAAAATGACGATGTCCAGCTTTAGAGTAAGGCCAAAATTTGAAATGGAAAGTAATAAAACCATTGAA
Source organism: uncultured Saprospiraceae bacterium (assembly GCA_937952155.1). Lineage (GTDB taxonomy): Bacteria > Bacteroidota > Bacteroidia > Chitinophagales > Saprospiraceae > OLB9. The sequence continues at coordinate 8,893 of CALFYH010000299.1, read as the reverse complement.
GAAATCATTACAGTAATTAAAGAAAAACTTAAGATTAATACCCATCATCTCCATGGACAAGCTATGCAAGATCACATTACGATTCGAGTCAATCAGTCACACAGACATTATTGGTCTCCGCAACTCAGTGTTCAGTTGTATCGCGAACCTGAAGATAAAGTGACGCGTTTAGTAGGTGTTTATGGCCCTATGCCCAATGTTTGGACTCTATTTACATTGGTTTATCTGTCAGTTGGTGTTTTGTTTGTTTTTATTTCTATTATTGGTTTTTCTCAAAAAGCTCTAGGAAATAGTAGTTCCATTTTATATGTCCTGCCCATTTTGGCAGCTGTTGCTTTGACAATGTATATTATAAGCCAAATGGGTCAAAAGCTTGGTGCTGCACAGACATATGCTATACATTATTTTTTTGAAGAAGCTTTAGGCGAGCCTGTACCAGAGGTCTGACAATGGATTTTATTTGAATTCTACTACCTGATATTGGGTATATCGTAGTCTTATTTCTATTTTTGCATCATGAAGTCAAATGAAGCAGAAATAACTTTACTCATCGAAGCCTATAGCTTGATGTGTACAGCAAAGTCGATCACAGAAATTTATGATGAACAGTTCAAAATCGTTTCGAAATACGTTCATGCTACTTCCAGAGGGCACGAAGCGATCCAAATAGCCCTTGGGCTCCAACTTACACCCGAAGATTTTGTGTCTCCATATTACCGAGATGATGCTATGATGCTGGCTATCGGAATGCAGCCTTACGATCTGATGCTTCAGGTACTGGCCAAAAAAGATGATCCATTTTCTGGTGGTAGGACTTACTACTGTCATCCCAGCCTCAAAGATGCCGACAAACCCAAAATACCACATCAATCCTCAGCAACAGGTATGCAAGCAATTCCGGCAACGGGTGTAGCGATGGGAATTCAATACAAAGACATGATGAAAATGTCAGCTACACCTAGTGCAATTTCGGTATGTTCTTTGGGTGATGCTTCCGTTACCGAAGGAGAAATTGCCGAAGCATTCCAAATGGCAGCTTTAAAACAGTTTCCTATCCTGTACTTAGTCCAAGACAATGGTTGGGATATTTCAGCTACAGCTGAAGAAACTCGTGCTATGAATGCTTTCGAATATGCAAAAGGTTTTCCCGGCCTTGAAGCAATAAGTATAGACGGTACTGATTTTATGACTTGCTATACCACGATAAAAGACGTCATCCATAAGATGCGTACCGAAAGAACACCATTCCTTATCCATGCCAGCGTACCTTTGCTCAATCATCATACATCTGGTGTCCGTAAAGAATGGTATCGCCATGATCTCGAAGACCACAAAAAACAAGACCCATATACAAAACTACGCCAACAATTAGTCTCCTCAGGTGTCGATATTGCTAGGCTTGACGAAATAGAAAATGTAGCGAAAGAAAAAGTCGCACAACATTTGGAAAAAGCATTAATAGCACCCGATCCATCTCCAAGTGATCTTTTTACACATGATTTTGCACCAACTATAATCACAGAAGAAACAGGAGATAGATGTCCTGATGAGGCTGATGAAAAAGTGATGGTGGATTGTGCACTTATTGCTGTGCAAGAACTTTTAGAAGATCATCCCGAATGTCTGTTATACGGTCAGGATGTAGGTCGTAGATTAGGTGGAGTATTTCGAGAAGCAGCCACTCTTGCCCAAAAATTTGGTGATGTTCGCGTGTTTAATACAGCAATCCAAGAGGCATTTATCGTAGGAAGTACCGTAGGTATGTCCGCTGTTGGGCTGAAGCCAATAGTAGAAGTCCAATTTGCTGATTATATATGGCCTGGTTTAAATCAATTGTTTACAGAGGTAAGCCGCAGTTGTTATCTATCCAATGGTAAATGGCCAGTAAGCATGGTTTTGAGAGTGCCAATAGGCGCTTATGGTAGTGGTGGACCGTATCATAGTTCTAGTGTAGAATCTGTTCTCACCAATATTAGAGGAATCAAAATCGTCTATCCATCCAATGGTGCCGATATGAAAGGACTCATGAAAGCAGCATATTATGATCCTAATCCAGTAATTGTCCTTGAACACAAAGGTTTGTACTGGAGTAAAGTACCTGGTACTGAAACTGCCAAAAGGAAATTACCAGCCAGAGATTATATTTTGCCTTTGGGAATAGGTATTATGGTCAGCGAATCGAGCCTTCCAAAAAATGAAAATAAAGTATTGATTGTAACTTATGGTATGGGTGTACACTGGGCATTGGGTATAGATAATGACTTGATTGATAAAGTAGGGATTCTCGACCTTCGTACGTTATACCCATTGGATGAAGCGCTGATTTTTGCAAAATCCAAAGAGTACAACAGAATCATTGTTTTGACTGAAGAGCCTGTAAATAATTCTTTTGCGCGAAGCATAGCGGCTAGAATTCAGGAAATGTGTTTTGAATATCTGGATGCACCTGTCAGAACCATAGGTGCGGAAAATATGCCAGCAATTCCACTAAACGAAGTACTCGAAAAGACAATGTTGCCCAATTCGAGAAAAGTCAGTGATGCAGTTAGAAATATTTTATCATACTGATGCAACCTTAATAAGAAGTGTTTAGTCTTTAGCATACATTATCACAATTAAAAAACAAAATCATGATGTCAAAAAATGTAATTTTATTAGCTATAAGCACATTAATTGTCAATTTTTGTATAGCACAGACCAAAAGTTTATCCGCCTTCAATTCCATACATACCTCAGGAAATGTGCAGGTTACATTGGTAAAAAGTGACGAAAATAAAGCTGAATATACGATTACTAAAGGTAGAGAATCTGATTTGATTATAGATGTAGAAGGTCAAAATCTAAATGTAAAAATTAAGACTTTTAAAAGTTTTATTAATAGATCAGAAACCAAAGCAAATGTTACAATTTATTATAAAAACTTGAGTGCTATAGACTGCTCTGCGGGATCATCAGTTTCATCCAAAGAAACAATATCATCAGATGCATTTGCTATAGAAACTTCGAGTGGCTCCAAATGCAGTGTAAGTATCAAAAGTAAAGATATCTCCGCCAGTAGTTCTTCTGGGTCTAGTCTGAATATAAATGGATCTTCAAACAATGCAACCTTTGATGCATCATCAGGTGCAAGAATTAGCGCGTCAGAATTTCAAACAACTAACGCCACTGCGGATGCATCTTCTGGAGCTAGTATCAAACTATCTGCTTCAAAAAAACTAACAGCTGACGCTAGTTCAGGAGGCCGAATTCAGTACAAAGGCAAACCAGAAAGCCTTAATGTTGATACCAGCGCTTCAGGTAGTATAAGTTCATTCTGAAAATCATTTCAAAATTGGATTTAGCTGTTTGATTGGTTTACAGGCTAATTCAAGAATTTGGCTTGGCCTTATACCCTAGGTTATCAATGACTGCAATAATCTGATCTAGACTGATTTGAGATTCGTCAAAAGTAACTTTACAAATTCCAGTGCTTAATTTTGTCTTGCTTCTGATAATACCGTTGGTTTTTTTAAGCTTTTTGTCAATACCATCAGCACAACCTTTCTGACATGTCATTCCAGTAACGCTGAGTTCTACCGTTCGAGACTTTTGTAATTCAATCTTTTTCATCGCACCTGTAGCAAACTGTGCAGGCATTTGAGATGAATGAAGCAAACATGTCACACTAAAAATAAGTAAAAGCAATATTTTATTTAATGTGCTCATAAACAAGATTTTAATTTCAAATTTTAAAATTCTTGGAATTTGTTTTTCCTAGAAATTTAAACAAATACACATTTGATTTAGTTTTGATTTAAGCCTAATAATACTTTTAGTCTGTAAATATATTACTATTGAAACCGGCCAGATTATTTAAATTTATTGCCGAACACATCACCAAGCTAAAAACCAAATTAATATACTCCGCTTTATTAATGTTTTATGCTTACAAATCACCCAATACTCCTGCATGGGCGAGACGTACAATTCTAGGCGCATTGGCATACTTACTTTCTCCAATTGATGGTTTGCCTGATTTGACTCCTTTTATTGGTTTTACCGATGATATGGGCGTTATAAGTTTCGGCCTCGTGACGATAGCATGCTATATAGACAAAGATGTCCGACAACAAGCACGCCATAAACTATCGGAGTTAGTTCAAAATATTGACGAAAGTGAACTGAAATCCGTAGATGACAAGTTATAAGCTCATTAAAGCAGTGTCTTAAGCAATTCTGTCAGTTTTTGTTGACTTTGGCCTGATCCTAATCGATGTTTTTCTACACCATCTTTATACATGATGATAAATGGTTGGCCAGGTACATCGTATTTATCTGTGATTGATTTTTGATTGTCTGTATCGATTTGTCCAAATTTTACTGCACTCAAAGCAGCATCTTTTGCTGTGGCTTCTACAGCAGGCGTTTGTTCTTTGCATATCGAACACCAAGTGGCATGAAAAAACATCAAACTTACGCCTGATTTGATTTCCTCTTCATACGCTGTCAGCGAAACTATATCTTTTAGTAATACTTTATCAACTTCATTTACATCTTTTTTACAAGATGACACAAGAACAAGCGAGATTGCCAAAATAAATAACTTGTACATAGATCTAATATTTTTATTTATCAAAAAAGATTTCATCCAAATTTGCTTTTATCGTTTCATATATCTGATCCGTTGGTAAGTCATTAGCATCACTTCCGAATGGATCTTCTATCTCTTCTGCCAACAACTCTATACTGCCGAAAACATAAAAAATCAAAGCTACGATAGGCATGGACCAGTAACCAAACTCTCTGGCAAATCCAATCGGCATGGAAAATACGTATATGAAAATAATTTTTTTAAGATATAAACTATAGGAGTATGGTATTGGCGTCCTTTTTATCCTTTCACAAATACCCAGATTATCGGTAAACGATTTCAATTCTTCATTAAGATACAATAATTGTGTATCATTAATTTTGCCACCATTATGCAAATTATTGATTTCCTGATAGATTCCTTTCATGATCCGATTTGGAAGATGCAGGATATTTTGATAATATTCTGAAGGGTAAGCTCGATTATGCGTAAGTTCGTTTGCTACAATTCTACCTCTCAAATGCTCTTTTACGGCATAAATATAATTAGATATCAAATCTGAAAAAACTGACATCTCTGTATCGCTTATATTCAATACAGACAATTTTAATGCTAGATTTCGGGAATTATTAACAAAACTTCCCCAAGCCTTTCTCCCTTCCCACCATCTTTCGTAAGCGGTATTGGTTCTGAAAACCAACAACATCGATAAGACAAATCCAACTAAAGTATGTATCGCCGTAGTATTTTTAAATGTTGCATGAAAAACATCATTCTCGAGATATACAATAAATCCAGTAAACAACGCAACACCTATGATACCTGGAAGCATCATCCTGAATGTGTCACTTTTATGAAACGCAAAAATTAGTTTCCACCAATCTTTAGGATTGTAGATGACCATACCTAATAGATGTTTATTTCCATTTTATTTTTGAAATTTCTGGGCACTCTATTCCTCCAAAATATCGGACTATAGAGATACCAGCAAATGTGTATTTATCCTTGCCTTTTGTATCACCTCTTTGTCTTCCTGCGGCTCCTAAACCTTCTACCAAAGACCTATCTGAAAGTGCTACTCCAATCTCACCTCTATTTGATAATAATTCAGACTTATCAGCATATACAGAACTAACATCGTCAAGATAATCAGTAAATAAGAATCTAGTGCTGATTTCAATATTTAAAGAGACTGTGCGATTGATGTCAAATTTGAAACCACCACCAAGCACTAGCCCTGCATTTAGAGATCCATACTCCTGACCTATTGGCTGGCCTTCAGTACCATAATCCCTCAAACTATACGTGTTTCCATTAAGTTCTGCCACTGGATTAAAATGAAATAAATTGAATCCGCCAAAAAAGTATGGTGTCTTGTTATAAGATTGATGCCCGTGTTCGTAGTGAAAAAAGTTAAACTCTATCACATTTGTTAGATCAAAAATATTAGACCTAAAGCTTAGATTTCTATTTCTTTCAAAGTTATTTTCAGAATCAGCATCATCCGCGCCAACTCGTCCATAACTGAGTGAAGAACGCAAAGAAATCCGGTTATTAAAATTTTTCCTAGCAGTAATCCCTCCGGCAATCCCAGGTTTGACTATTTTCAAATTGGTATTCAAATCACCGAAATAATAACTAGTACCCAACCAACCACCGATTTCGTATCCTTTCTGACTATATGCTGAATGGATTGTACCAATTAAAACAATAAAAACTCCTAATATGTATTTCATACAAATATTTAGCAAAGAAAATTTTAAAAATTAATCAATTACCAGATTGATAAAGAATTTCTGATTGTTATAACGAAAAATATGTCGTTTCAGTATTTCGCCACAAGATATTTTCAATCGGTAAAAAACATATTATACTTAAAAATAAAAAGATCGCATCATTATACACAATGCGATCTTTGAGATATCGAGGTCGGAAGCGGATTTGAACCGCTGTACGAGGTTTTGCAGACCTCTGCCTAGCCGCTCGGCCACCCGACCATCTTAGCGGGTGCAAATATACTTCTTTATTTTGTTACAGAAAATGTTTTCCCATATGATTTTAAAATTTATTCAAAGATCATCATAATAAGATTGCAATAAACACTTTTTAATAATTTGTGTTTGACATTGAAAGAAGTATATATGCAAGTTCAGTCGTTTACATTCAATCTCTTTTCAGAAAACACATACATCCTTTATGATGAGACAAATGAGTGCATAATCATAGATCCAGGTTGCAATGATAACTACGAACGACAAGAAATCTCTGAATTTATAAGATCCAACAACCTCATGCCTAAACATTTGATCAATACACATTGTCATATTGACCACATTTTGGGAAATAAATTTATAGCAGAAACTTACAATCTTCCACTGACAGCGCATAAAAAGGAAAAACAAGTTCTCGACTTTGGTACACAGACAGCAATGATGTACCAAATGCATTATGAAATATCACCAGATATTACAAAATTTTTGGAAGAAGGGGATATTGTAACCTTTGGAAAAACACAATTAGATATCCTATTCACACCAGGACATTCGCCTGCTAGTATATCTCTATATTGTAAATCAGCAAATATTCTTGTTGCAGGTGATGTTTTATTTCAAGGTAGTATAGGAAGAACAGATTTACCAGGTGGCAACTTCGAAACACTCACTAGAAATATTAAAGCTAAATTTTTCACGTTGCCTGATGAAACTATTGTCTTGTCAGGACATGGAAATCCTACAACAATCGGGATAGAAAAGCGAACAAATCCTTTTTTCTAAAAATGAAATCCCGCCAATAAAGTTAAACTTCCAAACTTAGAGTCAGGTACTTTATTATAAGCATTGATCAAACCATACTGATACTCAAAATCTAAATCCAGACTACCTATAGTAAACCCAAGGCCAGTACCGGCGCCCAAAAACGAGTCATTTAGATTCTTATATCCCTCCAAGCCCAGGCCGTCAGATGGTGCATCTATTAAAAAATTGATACATCCTATCAACTTAGATCTGAAGACCATGCTTTCACTAAGTCTTAATATATTAAATCCAATACCACATCTTCCACTCATCACCTTCCAATCACGTTTCACAAAAAATTCAGGTGCAGTAGATGATCTAAGGCTAGTATTGATATATTGGCCTCCAATAATAAAATACAAATCACCATCTAATAATCTAGCATCAGCCCCGACTACCCATCCATAATGCATCTCACCATCCTTAGTGATGGTTTTATCTTTGGAATACATAGACGTTAATCCTGCTTGGACCACAACACCTGGAGCTTGACTTATTGCCGTGTAGCTTTGAAAAAGAAAAAGGAAAACTAATAGCCTGAAAAACATATCGATTTTTTAATTATAAAAATATAAAACACGCATTATACCTTCTTAGGAAGTCAAAAACCGTGCTAATTTCATATATTGACTCTATTTTATTACTTTTGTCACAAAATAATCACATGTATCCTGATCTTTCCTACTTTTTTAATGACATTTTGGGCACCCAAGTAGATAACTGGTCATCTATCATAAAAACATTTGGGTTCATGCTTGTGGTAGCATTAGCTTCTTGTGGTGTCCTATTAAAATCAGAGTTACAAAGATTAGAAAAAAAAGGGCTGATCTTACCGCAAATGGTTACGATGACCACTACAAACAAATTAAGCAACCAAGACATTGTAATCAATAGTATGTTTTCTTTGTTTTTTGGTGCTAAAATTCCCATGTTAATATGGCAGTTTGATCAATTTAAAGGAGATCCGGCATCTCTAATATTCTCAAAATTAGGCTATTGGTGGTTAGGAATTCTATTAGCACTTATTACCGCTGCTTATTATTATTGGCAAAACTCCAAAGCAGACCCGAATCCAAAAACAGAAAAAGTAATGCTTTATCCTTCAGCCAAGACAAATGACATCATCATTTTAGCTGGGTTATCAGGCGTACTAGGCAGCAAATTATTTTCAATAACAGAAGATCTACCAGGATTTTTTAAAGATCCATTAGGTTCACTCTTTTCAGGAAGCGGTCTTAATGTTTATGGTGGTTTGATATTAGCCTTTTTAGTAGTTTACTGGTATGTAAAAAAGATTGGAATTAAACCCATATATATGATGGACATTAGTGGTATGGGTATTTTATTAGGTTATGCTATTGGTAGGATTGGTTGCCAATTATCTGGTGATGGTGATTGGGGTATAGTCGCCGCAGAATTGCCAAATTGGTGGTTTCTTCCAGATTGGCTTTGGTCTTATAATTTTCCCAATAATGTCAATAACGATGGTGTTTTGCTTGCGCAATGTAATACAGATGTTTTCAATTCA
>CALFYH010000298.1 GCA_937952155.1 uncultured Saprospiraceae bacterium | reverse complement strand
GCCGCATCTTCTATGTGGTCACGGCCTAATCTCATTTTTTCCAAATTCAAATTGACATAAAAAAATTGGTGCTTTGGCAAGTGTTGCACACCAAATATAGAATCCAAAATTCCAATACTCTGTTTTGCCTGTTTTATTTCATTTTTCTTTATCAAGTGTTTGATATATAAAATGGCTATTTCATATTCTTCAAATAGCTGCCATTTATCCATTTTTTGAAGTATAGAATCTGCTTTATATGTGTCTTCCATTTGTACATAATAATTAAAAGCATCTTGGTTTTTTGTTTGATTTACTTCCGCTTCAAATCGGCTACCTTTTGTTAAAAGATGCACCTTTTCCAAACATGAATTTAGTGCATTATGCTCCCCAATCTGCCTAGCACTAGCAGCGCAACTTAGTAGATTTGTGATTCTGAGAGAAGTATCTTTGAATGGTAAATCACCCAACAATTTTTCGTTGTCTAAATAACATTTGAGTGATGATTTATTATCATTTTTCCAGTCATAGTACACACCTTTGTTATATCTACTAGCGTATAAATCTCTATAATTATTCTCAAATTTATTTTCACCAATTTTTATAGCTTCATCCAAGTGGTAAGCCATACCTTTAAAGTCATCATTACGCAAACAATATAGGCCTTTTCTATAATGCATTAACAAAACTGTGGAATCATTAATATTGGTACATTCTTTAATTTTGTTATCAAACATATTTAAAGCTTCATCCCGTTTATTGAGTTTATAATACACGAAACCATAGTATTTATGTAGAATTATATTAGCATAATTGTAACTACAGGGACAATGTTGGTCCATAAGTGTAATTTGCTCCTTATAGATAGAATCTGCAGAAGCTATATTATTGTCTTTTTCCAATTTTTTAATTGTTGGAATCAGCTTTTCATATCTCGACCACATTAAGTTTGAGCATGATTCTTGACCGTAAAGATGCTGTGCTTTTAAATAAAAAAACAGTATGAAGGCATAGATTATCTTGAGCAGAGTATTCATAATGTGTTGATTATCTATATTGTATTGATTTTTGTTCCTTTGTTTACTTAAAAGTCGGACAAGATAAAATATTACATTATAATTTTATATTGAAATAATGGAAATTTGTTGGTGAATCGATTGTTTTCAGTTTTGCACTATTTTTTTTAATATTTATTAGCAAGAAGTTATTCCAACATTTCCTTTTTCAAATACTCTGCAGTATGTCCATTGTTCTTTTTGATCATTTCTTCTGGCGTGCCTGCAAATAAAATATTGCCTCCAGCTTTGCCACCTTCGGGACCTAAGTCTATCAAATAATCCGATACCTTGATTACGTCCATATTGTGCTCGATGATGATGACTGTATTACCTTTTTCTACGAGTTTGTCAATGACGGAGAGTAGCTGGCGGATGTCATCGAAGTGCAAGCCTGTAGTCGGTTCATCCAAGATATAAATCGTGTTGCCTGTATCTTTTTTGGACAGTTCTTCAGAGAGTTTTACTCGTTGTGCTTCACCACCAGATAAAGTCGTCGCCTGCTGGCCCAAGGTGATATATCCGAGCCCTACATCATTGAGCGTTTTGAGTTTTCTATACACTGATGGTATGTCTTTGAAAAACTCAGTGGCTTCTTCTACAGGCATATCTAGGACATCAGAGATCGATTTTCCTTTGAAAAGGATTTCAAGGGTTTCTCTATTATATCGCTTGCCTAGACATTGTTCGCAATCTACCAAGACGTCTGGAAGGAAGTTCATTTCGATAAGCTTTTTTCCAGCACCTTCACATGTCTCGCATCGGCCTCCAGCTACATTAAATGAAAATCGACCGAGTTGATAACCGCGGATTTTTGCCTCAGGCATATTGCCATACAGCTTTCGAATATCGGTAAACACACCAATATAGGTTGCAGGATTTGATCTTGGCGTTCTTCCAATGGGTGATTGGTCGATTTCGATCACTTTATCTAAGTTTTCGAGTCCAGATATACTTTTGTAAGGTAGTGGTTTTTGTACGGTATTATAGAAATGTTGTCGTAGGATAGGGTAGAGCGTCTCGTTGATTAGCGAAGATTTTCCACTGCCTGATACACCAGTTACGGTAACCAAAGTTCCAAGTGGAATACGTATTTTTACATCCTTCAGATTATTGCCTGTAGCACCCGTTAGTTCTAGAAATTTGCCATTGCCTTTTCTCCTTTTTTTGGGAATTTCGATGCGCAATCTATTGCTGAGATACGCAGCCGTCGTGCCGCCAGACT
>CALFYH010000297.1 GCA_937952155.1 uncultured Saprospiraceae bacterium | reverse complement strand
CTATCCAACGTATTTCGATAGGATAAGCATCGATCATAAAACCATCAGGAATAGAAATAAGTCCATATTGTTTCTGCAGAAAATACAAAACTAAGCCTAAAGCAAAACCTACGACGATGCCAATAAATGAAATCAAAAAGCCCAAAGTCATAAAAATAGTTCGAATACCCGATTTGGTTTGACCCATAGATTTCAAAATGGCAATATCTTTTTTCTTCTCCAAGACAATCATCCACAAAGAACCTACAAGGTTGAACGCAATGATCAGTAGAGACAAACATGCAATTAGATAGCTAATCCATTTCTCAATATTCATTATCTTCAGGAATCCTTCATCCTGCTGATATCTGTTGCTAACTTTAAATTTTGGCCCCAAAACCTTTTGCAGCTCCTTCAAAACTTGTTTTTCTGAAGCTTTGGGATTAAGTTTTATCTCTATTGAAGAAAAATGTTTTTCTAAATCTAATAACTGATTGACCGCATTGTAATTTACTAAAACGTATTGCTGATCTACTTCGCTACCCACAGAAAATGTGCCTGATGGGTAAAACGAATATCCATTAAATTCTTTACTTAATGGACCTTTTGCACCTCTCAGCGGCATATACACATTGACAGATGAAAATGCATCTGATGGGCTGACTGACAATTTTGTGCTCATACCAGAGCCCAAGATGCCGTATTCCGTTTTTTGATCAAATCTGGCTTCACCTGCTATCAACGATGTATCAAGCCCTGTTACTTTAAGGAAATCACTATTAACACCTTTTATAATACCTACTTCCTGCGATCCATTATATTCAAAAAAAGAAGTTTCTTCAAGCGTAAATGCAATCTGATCTATGCCTTGGATTTTTTTAATAGCTGATGTATTTACGCTATCTTCTGAGATATACTTGCCAGTGACAAGAGTTACTTTTACATCTGGATTAAAATTACTCAACATTCCTGTAAGTAAACTTTCAAATCCATTAAATACAGAAAGGATTAAGATCAAGGATGCTGTGCCGATGGCCATCCCAATAATGGATATCCAAGTAATAATATTGATGGCATTGGTAGATTTCTTACCGAATAAATACCTGAATGCTATCGACAAATTGAGTTTCATCCTGCAAAGGTAAAAATTCCTGACAATGTATGCACGCTACTTAGTATAAGACCAAAATAGCTGAAATCTACTATCAAATTTAAGTTCCGTTATTAACCCATTTCAGAAACGACTTCCTGTACTTCAGGAATCATTCTCTTGAGCATACCTTCTATACCAGATTTCAATGTAACAGTAGAAGATGGACATCCACTACAAGCACCTTGCATGATAACGGTCACGACACCATTGTGATAGGATTTGAATTCGATATTACCACCATCACTTTCTACAGCTGGCTTAACATAAGTATCGATCAGTTCTTTGATTTTTTTTACCAACTCACCGTCGTCACCTGAATATATTTGTTCATTTGCTTCTGCTTCTTTTGCAGCCATTGCACTTTCGAATCCTTCGTTGATGATTGGTTTTTCTTCGGTGACATATGCCTTAATAAATTCCTTTACATTAAGCATCAAATCTTCCCAACTATAATTAAATTCCTTGGTAATCGTGACGAAATTATTGCAGATATAAACGCCCTTCACATATGGAAATGCAAATAAAGCAGAGGCTAATGGCGACCATTCACCTGCGAAATTCGGATCGCGAAAGTCTGCTGTGCCTCGATACAGCATTTTATTTGTTACGAATTTGAGTGTTTCAGGATTGGGTGTTTGCTCAGTATAAAGCATTACTGGGCTTTTTACAGCTTCCATGTGTATTATTTATATTTTGAAGTATTAACAAATCTGTGATACTATGGTTTTATGTTTTAATGGTATTTTTTCTCTTATCGGACGATTGATGTCTAAATTATACGTAATTTTGCCAACTAATACCTTATCAAGATCATAATATGAATTGGAATGAATTCAATAAAATAAGCACCGAAGAATGGAAGGCAAAAGCCGAAGCAGATCTTAAGAATAAAAATTCGACAATCAATTTTTTTTATAATGTTGAAGGTGATTATACAATTGATTCATTTATCACCGAAACTATTGATGGTAACAATCTGCGATTTGATCATATTCCAACTTCATGTATAAGAATCCGTGAATTTGATGCAAAAATTGCCAATAATCTTACACTACGGTATTTGTCTCAAGGATCATCTGCGATATTGTTCAGTATAAATGAACACACTAATTTCGAAATTCTGTTAGATGGTATTCATTTGGACATGATACAATTAGTTTTTGAAATTCATGGAGATGTAGATCAAACAAAAAACAAATGGATGGAATATTTTACACAATGCAAATACCAAAACACAAATCCTTTTTTCACAAATCCAAATGAAATTATAAGTTATCAAAGTTATTTTAAATCGAGAATACAGTCATTTCGCCAAATAGCGAAAAATACCCCAAATTCTGAAATGGTTGTTGTAACTGTTGAACTTAAAAAGGATTTTCTAGCGCAGGTAGCAGAGTTAAGAGCTTTCAGAATCATTTGGTCGTCTCATGGTCACGCCGCAGAAAACCTGATTATTATCGGTATAGTCAACGGTGATACATTGGAAAATGAGCAAGTACATCCATTAATTGTAGCTAATTACCAGATGTTGTCCGCATATTTGGGTATGAGTAATTTTATATGTGGGTACGACACAACACAAACCGAAGAACTCGTCAGGCTTTCATTAAATATCCAACATATTTTTAATGAAGAAAGTCGTCTGACTAGTGTCGCTGATCCTGTTGCAGGTTCGTATATCGTGGAAGCGCTTACTTCACAGATGGTAAATAATGCTTAATAAATCATATCTGTTACCAAACAAATATCTGTCAAATGATGGGATTGGTCTATTTTGTCGTTATTATTATGTTAAAAAGATAGGGATTTAAATATTTTTTATAGAAATTTGAGTTTAAATAAAGATTTTTGAGACAATTATCTTAGAATATCAAGATAATTACAGTGATTTATTCAATGAATTTACAAAATATATTAAAAATGGTTTTTAGAAGTTCAGTTGTGATAGCCATCTTAGGTGGCTTATATTTTTTTAATCAAGGTCAGCCCAAAATTACGGCGAATGACAAAGAAGCATTAATTCTTCAAGGACTAATGCAAACCATAGAATATGTCCATTTCGCACCTAAAAAAGTGGACGATGATATGAGCAAAGCCATCTTCAAATCTTATATGGACAAAATGGATGGATACAAGCGATATTTTACGCAAAAAGATGTGGATCAACTTAAGAAATACGAAATGAGTATAGACGACCAAATCAATACACTCAAATTTGACTTCTTTAATACTTCGTTGACAATGCTCGAAAGTGGCTTAACAAAAGCAGAAAAATATTTCACGGAGGCAATTGATGCACAAGTCAATTTCAATAAAGGTGATATGTACGAAACAGATCCTGATAAAATGACTTTTGCTAAAAATGATGATGAACTCAAAGAAAGGTGGAAACAAATAATTCAGTGGGATATCACAACCAAATGGGTACAAAATATTGACACTCAAAAAGAAAAAGGAAACAAAGAAGGCAATAAAACTGATGAAGAACTGAAAACAGAAGCCATCAAAGAAGTGAAAAAACGATATGTGGATTTTTTTGACAGAATGCACAAGTTACGTCGATCTGACCGTTTGGAAGCATATTTGGGTAGTATAGCCAACTATTTTGATCCACATACAGATTACTTCAGTCCTAAAGAGAAACAAGATTTTGACATCAACATGGGCGGAAAACTTGAAGGTATAGGTGCAAGGCTACAAACAGAAGGAGATTATACGAAGGTTTTCAATATTGTGGTTGGTGGCCCAGCTTGGAAAACCAAAAAATTAGAAGATAACGATATCATCATGAAAGTCACCCAAAAAGGTAAAGAGCCAGTTGACATTACAGGTATGAGAGTGGATGACGTGGTACAGTTGGTTCGTGGAAAAAAAGGAACCGTTGTAATCCTTACAGTGAAGAAAAAAGATAATTCGATCGTAGATATAGAAATAGAGCGTGATGAGGTACAATTGGATGACTCCAAAGCTAAGTCTGTGATCATAAATATGCCTGGTAAAATACAAAACATCGGTTATATCAATTTGCCGAAATTCTATTCGACTTTTGAAGATGGCGGCAATTCATGTGCAGCAGATGTAGCTACAGAAATAAAAAAATTGAAGGCTCAACATGTCAATGGAATTATCTTAGACTTACGCAATAATTCAGGTGGATCACTCAATGATGTAGTAGATATGAGTGGCCTCTTCATAGAAGAAGGCCCAATTGTACAAGTAAAGGATAGATCAGGAAGACCTTCATTACATATGGACAAGGACAAAAGTGTATTATATGACGGCCCATTCATCATCATGGTCAATCAATACAGTGCATCAGCCTCAGAAATAATTGCTGCTGCTATGCAGGATTATAATAGAGCAATCATCGTAGGTAGCACATCTACTTTTGGCAAAGGTACTGTACAGCGATTTTATGATCTGGATCGTGGCATTAGCGGTTATGACAATCTAAAGCCTTTGGGCAATGTAAAGATGACCACGCAAAAATTTTACAGAGTAAATGGCGGATCTACCCAACTTAAAGGTGTTGTTCCTGATATTGTGCTCCCAGATATTTATCACTATATAGAAACAGGAGAAAAAGAATATGATAATCCTTTGGAATGGTCAGAAATAGCACCTGTAAAATATAGCCAGCACGTTGTGGTATTGGAAAATAAAGATAAACTCCGCGAAAATAGTAAGGAACGTGTAAGCCAGAGCAAAGATTTCAGTTTGATAATGGAAAGAGCGATGAAGCTTAAAGAAGAAAGAGATCAATCCAAATATCCGCTCAAACTCAATAGTTATCGAGCTATGGTGGACAAAAGGGAAGAAGATGGTAAAAAATATGAAAACCTGCTAAAAAATAATATTGCAGGTCTAGATATTATAAATCTGGAAGCCGATATGTCCAAAATCAACCTTGATGAGTCCAACAAAGCAAAAAATGAAGAGTTTGTCAAGGATCTCAAAAAAGATATTTACCTAGAGGAAACCATGTACATCATCAGAGATATGATCAATTTGGAAAAGTCTTTTGCATTATTACAGCCTAAGATTGTAGAAAAGTAATTTTTTTTTGATAAGGTAAGAATTCAAATGCCCGGAATGTATTTTTCGGGCATTTTTACTTTGTATTAAAACTATAAAAATTTTTCATCAGAGTCTATTACTTGATAATTACTTTTGGACAAATTAAAATTTCAATTCAGCCAAAAGTGGTATAAAAAATATACTTTTGGACGCATTCAAATTATTTATATATGTAATTTATTGTTTAACAATTTTATAAAAAAATATCATCAAGGGTGATTTGGTTTACAAATAAACCATTGCTGGGTCCTGCCTCTAGTCCGTAGGTAGTAATAATGGTAGGAAAGATGGATTTATTTTTGCTAACTCCGCTACTTATGAAGCTATTGATTTTGTTTTGAATTTCTGAAACATACTTTTTTGTAAGCTTATATTTACCTAGACTAAACTTGATTTCACAGAGATTAATGACATTGTCTTTGCGGTCAATGATAAGATCAATCTGGGCATCTGCGCATCGCCAAGAAAGTGTTTCGCTGCCAATACCTTGTATGCCTAGAGCCTTTTTGATGACAAAAATATGCGTCAAACATACCAACTCAAAAGAATATCCCGCCCATGCAAAATACTTTGGGGAATTAAAATTGTCAATCCAATAGGTTGTATCTGAATTAGCAACCTTGCTGATATGTTTTAGGTAGAAAAGAGAATAAAAGTCAATTAATTGGTACACATGATCTTTTTCTTTTTTTCCATAAGCAGAATACTTTCTGATAAAAGAGCTTTCCTCAAGCTCCCTCAGAATGCTGGACGTAGTACCGCCAGAGTCTAGTTTTGAATATTTGAGAATTTCTGATCTTGTCATACCACTGCCTTTTTTTGCTAATGCGGCCATGACATCCTGATGTCTGTGGTGGTGGTTAAACAATGAACCGAACAATAGATCATACTCAGTCTTGAAAAATGCATTAGACTTAAAGCATAGAGTGTTGATATTTTGTACGTCACTTTGTGAGACATTGATTTGTTCAAGATAGTAAGGTATACCTCCAAACACCATGTACAGCTGCACAATCTGGTACTTGCTGTAATTAGCTCCTAAATTTTTAAGAAATGCCTCAGTTTCAGCAAGGTTGAACGGTTCTATTTGTAATCTTTTGGTTACTCTATTGTGCAAGCCGCCTTTATTACTGATCAGTTTTTTAATCATCCATGAGGCGGCAGATCCACATACTATGAGTAATATATCGCTTCTCATATTCGCCCAACTATTCCAAAAATGCTCTAATGCTTGCACAAAATGAGCGTTTCTGGTATCTAACCAAGGTAGCTCATCTATAAAAATAACCTTCTTTTTCATTTTGCTTTTGGAAATCTTATCTCTCAATAGCTGGAAGGCAGAAAACCAATTCGCCACATATTCATCATTATTTATAGCCAGCTGTTGCGATATTTCCACATTGAAGTTGGTAATTTGCTGCTGGAGTGAAGCATTAGATATTCCTGTAAAAGTAAAAAATAAGCGCCCCTTAAAATGAGATTTTATAAGAAATGTTTTACCCACTCTACGACGACCATATACTGCCACGAAATGGGACCTATTAGCATCATAACATTCATCTAGAATATTAATCTCATCTTTGCGCCCTACCAAAACTGCAGCCATGATACAAAATATTTTTACAAAGATAAGTACATTTTTGGACAAATCAAAGTTTCAATTCAGCCAAAAATGGTATAAAAAACACACTTTTGGACTCATTCAAATTATTTATATGTGTAGTTTATTAGTTTACAACCATTTTGAAAATATGCCTTCTAAGGTGATTTGATTAATTCTAAATGTCTTCGATCGATGTTGTCCACATACTACTAACCAATTTTGCATCATCAAGGCTCATTGTCTGGTTCAATATTCTCTTCTTCTACTTCTGAAAAAATAGCATTGTGCCCTAAAGCAACTCCTACTGATATTCCAAAATTTAAATTGGTATTTTTACTCCAATTGATTGAAGGACCTACTTTAAAAACCTTATACAAAAAAACAATATCCAAACTCAGTGTATTAACACTAATTGGAGGAAAGTTTTTATTCTTTGAATAAAATTCACTATTCTTCGAAATAAATAATCTACTATAATTCAATCCAATAGCCAAGGCAAAATTTTTACTGACTTTAGTTTTATTGTACAAACTTGCACCTAAAGCTTTGTAGCCATTGTTGAAATATCCAAATGTTATTGGTAAACTAAAAACATTATCACCAGAATTTTCTTTCACAAAATTAAAAGTGCCATTTATTCCTACAACGTGGTCATAATCACTTATTTTATAGGCTGAAGCACCTACACCAAACCTACCTTTGTAGCACATGTCCAATGACAAAACATATTGCCCGCTTATCCTAGTAACACCCAAAGAAGCACCACTAGATCCTTTGTCATATAGGTAACTCTGCGCGCTTAAGTTTGTAAGATAAATGATACTTGCAATAAACATTATTATAATTCTCCTCATAAGATCAAGATTTTGTTAATTCTCTACAAAGATAAAAAAGAATTGAAAAAAATCTCAAAGATTAACGACCTGCAATAATCTTTTGTTCCAGTGAAGTAGTGGAATATCCAGGTACGAACTGCAAAGACTTCACTTGTCCACCGTACGATAATACGATGTCACTTCCTATGATTTGTTCAGGTGTCCAATCTCCGCCTTTGACAAGCACATCTGGTTTGATTTGTTTTATGATGTTGTAAGGATCATCTTCATCAAAAACTAGGACCATATCCACACTGGCGAGTGCCGCAAGTATATGCGTTCTGTTATATTCATCTTTGATAGGACGATGTGGCCCTTTGAGTTTACTTACAGAAGTGTCACTATTGGCCGCGACGATGAGGATATCTCCAAGGCTTTTGGCTTCTTCCAGATACAATACATGACCAATATGTATCAGATCAAAACAGCCATTGGTAAACACAATTTTTTTGCCAGCACCTTTCCATTCCTTCACTTGTGCAACAGCGCAATCATGATTTTTGAATACTTTTTCTGTTATGCTGGCCATTTTTTAATTTTTATTGATCACTGGTAACACAATTAGAGAAATGATACCAAATAAAATATTGACAAACAATTGAATAGAAAAAAATACAATATTTGCAAAAGAAAAAGCATCTACTCCACTTACACCATACATAGATAATGCCTCGCCGACTAGGTAGTGGTAACTACCCATACCTCCAGGCGTTGGTATCAATATACCCAAACTTCCGAATACAAATACAACCAAACCAGCAATCGGTCCTAAATGTGCAGTTGGTGTAAATGTAAAAAATGCAAAATACATCATAAAATAATATAAAACCCAAATTCCCACTGTATAAAAAATAAACATGGGTATGGAAGATACATGCCTTACACTTTGCACTCCATCAGAAAAACCTTTGATTAGATTTCGAAGTTTAATGCCAATTTTCGAATTATTAATTTTTGTCCTGTTGCTCCATACAAACCATACAATCAATCCACTTAACAACAATAGGATGAAAACTGCTTTTGTATTCTGCATTAAGGCCCCAAATTTCTGACCTAAATTGATATTTTGGTCTAGATAGGCAAGGAAATCACTGCCGCCAATCAAAACTGCCAACCCGATGACCAGCGCAAGCATAATGACATCAAATATTCTATCAGTAAAAATAGTTCCTAGCGCTTTTTCTACAGGAATATCTTCATATTGGGATATTAGTCCAGCTCTGATCACTTCTCCTGACCGTGGAATACCGAGATTTGCCAAATAATTGATCATGATGGTACCAAAAAGATTGATCAAACGTGGCTGATATCCGATAGCTTCAAGCATCATCTTCCACCGTAAAGCCCTGAAAATATTGGTGATGAGAAATAATATCATCGTGATGATTACCCAAAAGTAATTGGCATTACTGATGTCACTTATGATTTTATTTAACAAACTACACTGATCTGCAGGCGTACCTTTCAAAGCGCAATCAGCCTGAAAAGCTAATTCCTGTCGCTGATACACCAAATAAAGTATGATGATCCCAACAGCAAAAAACAAGCTTATTTTGAGCGCCTTTGTCAGGTGTGTCTTCATAATAAAACATTAAGGCAAAAGCCGATTATGTTCGGAAAGCCTATAAAGGATAAATGTTAATTGAGTCTGTTATTTTCATCAGGAAAAACCGCTACTGGTTTGTATGCTTTGGCTTCCTCTGGTGTCATTAATGCATAGCTTATGATGATAACAATGTCGCCCACCTCGGCTTTTCTAGCCGCTGCGCCATT
>CALFYH010000296.1 GCA_937952155.1 uncultured Saprospiraceae bacterium | reverse complement strand
TACCAAAATCGGTTGTCTACAATTAATAAAAAATTCCTATTTTTGTATTGTATTGATTAACAAAATACGACCATGCACACAGACATAACCACCTATAACAACAATCAGACTTCGGATGACAAATCAATTTGTGATGTGTTAGCCAATGCCATCGACGCCGTGCTGGCCGAAGCGGATAGCAAAATATGGCATGCCCATCCAGTTTGGTTTTTGGATGGAAATCCTATCGTTGGATATAGCAAACAAAAAGCAGGGATCAGGCTTATGTTTTGGAGTGGTGCGGATTTTGATGAAAAGGATTTGGCGGTACGTGGTGCGAAGTTTAAAGATGCATCAATATTTTATACCTATGTTTCACAGATAAAAATGGAAGATCTACATCGATGGCTACAGCTATCTAGAGATATTCAGTGGGACTACAAAAATATTGTGAAACGCAAAGGACAGTTGGTTAGGTTAAAATAACCAAACAATTTTAGACAATATCTATATCAATTGATTAATTAAGCGATATCATACAACCTTATCTACCTATCTTATCGATACCAAAATATGTACACCAAGCTCAAAATCATGGCACCCAAACTATAATAAGTTAATGTGCCATATTTTTCGTTTATCGCTATAAAATCTTGTTTGGCAAGCAGCCAAGCAAACATGATTGCTCCAATACCTAAGGCATCAAGCCATTTTGTACCAATAATCCACC
Source organism: uncultured Saprospiraceae bacterium (assembly GCA_937952155.1). Classification (GTDB taxonomy): domain Bacteria; phylum Bacteroidota; class Bacteroidia; order Chitinophagales; family Saprospiraceae; genus OLB9. The sequence continues at coordinate 8,741 of CALFYH010000296.1, read as the reverse complement.
AAGCAACTAAAATCAATATTCCACTTGGAAATAGCAGGCGGCTGACTATGTTTATATTACGCCACACCAAAAGCCGATTTTATCAATAATTCCTGCTGTTGGTCGTGGATCTTCTTAAATCCTGTAGCTGGCGATGCACTTGCCTTACGTGATATTACTTGGATATCATCTTTTCTGAAGTAATTTATCAAATAAGGCCATGCACCCATATTTGCAGATTCTTCTTGAACCCAGAAGACTTCAGACTTGCCGTACTGCTTGATGATACTTCTGATTTCTGCTTCTGGCAATGGATATAATTGTTCTACTCTGATGATGGCAACGTCTTTTATCTTATTGGTGCGTCTATATTCGTTTAGCTCATAATAGAGTTTTCCCGAACAGAAAAGCACTCTTTTTGCTTTTTTAACCTCAGTGTCAGCAATAACTTCCATGAATTTTGTTTTGCCTGTCAATTCTTCAATCTTACTGACACACTCAGGATGTCGCAACATAGACTTAGGTGACATGTGTACCAATGGCTTGCGGAAAGGCATTGCCAATTGTCTTCTTATCATGTGGAAAAAATTCGCGGGCGTCGTGACATTGCAAACGATCATATTGAAATTGGCACACAACTGCAAAAATCTTTCAAGTCGCGCACTCGAATGCTCAGGTCCTTGTCCTTCCATACCATGTGGAAGCAATAAGACCAAACCGCTCATCCGCTGCCACTTGCTTTCACCAGCACTAATGAATTGATCTACAATAGTTTGTGCACCATTATAAAAATCTCCAAATTGTGCTTCCCATATAGTCAAATGTTCTGGTGATGCTTGCGAATACCCGTATTCAAAACCCAAAACCGCAAATTCAGACAATAACGAATTGTAAATCAAATACTTACCTTTGGCTCCATCCAATGTATTTAATCTATTATAACCAACATTTGTCTTTTCATCAAAAAATACAGCGTGTCGGTGAGAAAAAGTTCCACGCTTGACATCCTGACCACTCATACGCACATTTTTGCCTTCAAGCATCAATGATCCATAAGCAGCCAACTCACCAAATGACCAATCGACCAATCCTTTGTCCAATAAATCTTGTTTAGATTTTTGTAGTCTGCTTATCTTACTATTTGGTGTGAAGTCATCTGGTAAAGTCATCAAGTGTTTAAAAATCAATGCAGCTTCTTTGTCAGTAATACCAGTCGCTGGTGTCACCATGTCTTCTACATTGATGGTTTTCTTGAGTTGTCTCCACTGTTGTTCAGGCTCTTGATATACATAAGGCAGCACTTTTTGCTTGACTCTGTCCAATCTATCCTGTAGTTCACTCCAGAATTTTTGTTCCAACTCTTCGCCCATCTTGGCATCTACATCGCCTCTTTCTATCAGCTTGGCAAGATATATTTCCCTTGGATTTTTGTGCTTATCTATGAGGTCATACATTTGTGGCTGCGTAAATTTGGGATCGTCGCCTTCATTATGTCCGTGTCTCCTGTAGCAGACCATATCAATAAAGACATCATTATTGAACTTTTGACGATATTCAACAGCCAGTTCTGCTGCAAACACTACCGCTTCAGGATCATCACCATTTACATGGAATACAGGCGCTTGTACAAGGCCTGCAGCCGCTGTACAGTATGTAGATGACCGTGCATCATCAAAATCTGTAGTAAATCCTATCTGATTATTTATCACAAAATGTATCGTTCCACCAGTGTAATATCCATCTAATTGGCTCATTTGTGTAGTTTCATAAACGATACCTTGACCAGCCACCGCACTATCACCATGTATCAATATAGGAAGGATGCGATCGTAATCACTATTATACAACAGATCAGCCTTAGCACGTGCAAAGCCTTCCATTACTGGATTTACCGCTTCGAGATGTGATGGATTTGGTGCCAATTTGAGATGGACTAATTTATTATTTGGCAAAGTCATTTGAGAAGAAAATCCAAGATGATACTTCACATCGCCATCACCAAAGCTTTGGTCAAGTATGGCCGTACCTTCAAATTCATTAAAGATTTGGTCATAAGTTTTGCCCATGATATTAGCAAGTACATTCAGTCGGCCTCTATGCGCCATTGCCAAAACCACTTCTTCTACCTTGTCTTCAGTTGCTTTATTAATGATGGCATCGAGTGCGGCAATGGTTGTTTCTCCACCTTCAAGAGAAAATCTTTTTTGCCCTACATATTTAGTATGCAAAAATTTCTCAAAAATGACAGCACCATTAAGTTTATTAAGAATTCTGATTTTCTTGTTTTTGTCGAGACCATAGCTTTTGTCCAAAATTCTGTTTTCCAACTTATCCTTCAACCACATTCTTTTTTCTCTATTTTCAATGTGGGCATACTCAATACCGAGATTTCCGCAATAGATTGTTTGGAGTGTGTCGATGATTTGAGATAAAGTAGCATTCTTAAGTCCCATCTCTTCACCAGCCAAAAACACCTTATTCAAATCACTTTCTTCCAATCCAAAATCATTGATATTGAGATACGGCTTGCGATCTTTTCTAGGTTTTATCGGATTGGTAGTAGATAATAGATGTCCACGACTCCTAAACCCGTGAATAAGTGAAATAACACCAAACTCCTTGGTTGACAACAACTTACCATCAGATGATTGCAATCCTGTTGTTTCAGAATCAGTATTAGAATTAAATTCGAAACCATCAAAAAATATCCGCCAGCCTTCGTCAACAGAAGTTGGATCTGCCTGATAATTTTTATACATTGACTCTATATACGCAGGATGCGCATTATAAACGTATGAATAATCCTTCATTTTATGTAATATGAAATAATTTTGAATATTATAAACGGGCTCAAAGGTACGCAATCCACAGTTGTCAATCCGTCATTTTATCTTAATTTTGTGCATACATTTGAAAATTTTGCCTTAAAGTCTGCTGAAAATGAAATATTTATAATTTTTTCTCAAATAATATTTTTTACTTCGATACGAAAGATGTACTTTTGCACTCCATTTAAGAAAATATCGTCAAAATATAAGATTTATGGCACAACACAAATCGTCAAAAAAGAGAATCAGACAAGATATAAAAATCAGACTTAGAAACAGATATTATAAAAAATCTGCTAGAACGTCTATTGCAAAACTTAGGTCTATGACAGACAAGAAGGATGCTGAGACTTTTTTACCTAAGGTGATTTCAATGGTTGATAGATTAGCCAAAAAGAACACTTGGCACAAAAATAAAGCTTCAAATCTTAAATCAAAATTGACAAAATTCGTCAATAGCCTTTAAGATTTTAAAGTATCACAAATTATAAATAAGGTGAGTACATATATTGTATTCGCCTTTTTTTGTTTCAATTAGTTAATAATTTTATTTTCGTGATTATAATTGCAAAAAATTAACTCAAAATTCTAAGACTTAATTTAAAATTCAAGCTACTACATTTAAACTTCAAAATCCAACAAAAACTTCTTAATCGATTCGTCAAATTCTCTACCACCATCAAAATGAAATTTCACCTTAGCAGGTAAGATAAATACAGGTATATTCAGCTTTTGTAACAATGATTTATGCATTTCTAATCTCATTGCATCTTTTTCTGTGGTGAGAATGATCTTCCTGTCGGCCTTTGTATTTTGATAAATCTTAATAATTTTCTCAATATCTCTACTATCGAAGTTGTGATGATCGGCATATTCTATTTCATGGACGTTTCGTACGTTTTTTTCCAAATAATTATATAAATATTCAGTATTTGCTATGGCACTTAGCAAAATCACTTCCAATTCTAAATCTAAAGAAATCCTTTTTTCGGGATCATAAAAATAATAAGGGTAATCATATTCGTAAGAAGAGAAAAACACTTTTTGATGTGGAAAAGCCTGAATTTTTTCTAAAATCCTGTCCCTATCCGTAGTTTTGATATCATCTGGACATTTGGTCACTACAATAATATCTGCACGCCTATAACCTGATCGCCACTCTCTTAGCCTTCCAGACGGTAGCAAATAATCATCCGTAAATAAGGTGTCATATGCTGTTAGTAAAATGTTTAATCCAGGTTTTACACCTCGATGCTGAAAAGAGTCATCCAACAATATTGCCTGTGTTTGTGGATAGTTTTGGATGATTTGGGGTATGGCATAAGCCCGGCTTTCTGCCACTGCTACCACTATATCAGGGTATTTTCTTCTATATTGCAATGGTTCATCTCCCACGGTAAGTGCGGTATCTGAAGTTTGTACTAAACGAAAACCTTTGGTTTCACGTTTGTATCCTCGGCTCAACGTGGCTACATTGATATAATCCTTGAGCAAATTTATAATATACTCGATGTGTGGTGTTTTGCCTGCGCCACCTATGCTGAGATTACCGACGCCGATGACTGGCACGCTAAACTTGGATGCTTTGAGCAGTCCTGTATCATACGAGAAATTGACCAACGAAATAATAATTCCATAAATCAATGAAAATGGCGCTAATAGAATCCTTATGATTATTCTTCTGAACATACTTTTTGTTTACCATTGTATTGACCAAAAATGATTATCATTGTACCGTATTAATCCAATAATTATGAACTGGCCCAAAGCAACATTTGTCAATATGCTAACAGTAACAATCGGAAGCCTCATTGGGTTATGGTTGAAGCAATTTTTCTCTGAAGATATTCAAGATATTGTTTTTCAAGCAGTAGGCTTGGGTACTTTGCTGATCGGTATCAAGATGGCCTTAAGATTGCCAGATGGATACTTGCTGGTTTTTATGTTTAGTTTGATCATCGGTGCCATTTTGGGTCAATTGGTGCGCGTAGATTTGATTTTCAATGACTTCTCTGATAGCTTGAAACTCGTCATTGGCAATAGTGATTCGCAATTTTCAGAAGGGCTTATCACAGCATTTTTACTATTTTGTGTTGGCTCGATGACGATAGTTGGAGCTTTGGAAGAAGGCTTGCACAACAAAAAAGAATTGCTATACGTCAAGTCTATGTTGGATGGATTTTCGTCTATCGCTTTGGCATCAACTTATGGAATTAGTGTATTATTTTCCATCATTCCGATGCTGATTTTCCAAGGCGGACTAACCATGCTTGCCTTTCGTCTAAAGCATATTTTTAGCCAAAATGTCCAAGATAGTCTGAGTGCTGTTGGCGGTATGTTGATCATAGGGATTTCGATATTATTGCTCAAGCTCGGTGAAATCAGTCTCGAAAATCTATTGCCTTCATTGCTCGTAGTCAGTATTTTGGCATATTATTTTGAGAAATATCAACTTAAGAAAGAAGTCAAATTGACCAAGTAAGAGATTAAATGCGAATTTGTGATCAATTATAACGAAGCATTTTTTGACACAATAACACGATTACATCCACATTGTCTGGATAATTCTATCATTTTGTTGCTATCTTTGCGACATGGATTCATATACTATTAAGACACAACACTTTGAAGGTCCATTCGACCTTTTACTCTTTTTTATTGAAAGAGATGAGTTGGATATTAATGATATTCCCATTGCACAGATTACCAATGATTTTTTGGATTATATCCGCCATCTGGAAGCCTTAGATATCGATGTAGCCAGTGAGTTTATACTTGTGGCTGCTACACTCATGCGTATCAAAGCCAAGATGCTTATTCCCCGTAAGGAAATAGATGAAGAAGGCAACGAAATAGATCCAAGGGAAGAATTGGCCCAAAAGCTGATCGAATATAGAAAATACAAATCTATCATCGACGAAATGAGTGCGCTGGAAGAAAATAGACATTTCAGGCATACCCGTGGCAATGTTTCGGCAGAATTAAAAGAAATTGCTGAAAAAGCACTTGTGGACATCGAACTAGAATCACTCAATCTCTACAAACTTTTGCAAACATTCCAGCAGTTGATGAAAAGATACGAAGATGACCTCAATAAACCGAAACACCAGATAGTCAAATTTGAATATACGATAGAAGACCAACAAAACTACATTCTACATCAATTGAAACGAGAAAAGAAGGTAAAATTTCAAGATGTGTTTTTGAAGCTTGAGAATAGGATTCAGGCCATAGTGACTTTTATTGCGCTATTGGAATTGCTCAATTTGCAATCGGTAAATCTCGTACAAGGTGAAGGCGTCAACAATTTTTGGCTGGCTGCTGTTTGATTTCATCAATAATATATGACTGTTAATTAGAGCCTTAAACTACGTCTCATTCGACCTTCAGGAAAATATTTGGCCTAAGCGATAATATTTTTGAAAAAAATGTTTTATAATTATTAATTTATCGTACTTTTGCAGTCCTTTAAAAAATTTAGGTAAAAATTTAATATTTTATGCTGATTATCAATATCAAAGACGACGAATCAATAGACAGAGCGCTGAAAAGATATAAAAGAAAATTTCAGTCTGTTGGTCTTGTAAAAGAACTTAGAAACAGAAAGCACTTCGTGAAGCCATCTGTAGTAAGAAGAAATGAAATACTTTCTGCTGCTTACAGACAGGAGAAATTCGGTAGCCAAAGCGAATAAAAAAATATAAGCTTATATAAAAAAAGGGTTTATCTCGTTGGAGGTCTACCCTTTTTGTGTTTTTGTAAAAGCTGCTGACGCTGTTAATATTTATAGCTATCAACGTCTGCTTTCTTTTATTTGGCATCATACCTAATCCTCCAGAAAACCGAATTTTCCTAGATTAAAATCTTCAAAAGCTTGAGCAATCTCGGCTCTTGTATTCATGACAAATGGTCCATGGGCTGCAATCGGTTCGTCGATAGGCTCACCACTTAAGATCAATACGATAGAATCTTCATCTGCACTAACTGTAAATGTCTCACCATCATTGGCCATCAGAACAAAATTGTCTGTAGGTACTTTGTTTTCAGCATTTACCACCACATTTCCTTCTATTACCAATAAAGCTGTATTGTAATCTGCAGGAAAACTGAATGTTGCCAATCCACCTTCTTTCAGTTTTGCATTAAACAAATGTAGTGGTGTGAATGTGGTAGCACTACCTTTGATACCTTGATATTCGCCAGCGATGATTTCAATTTCACCTTTATCATCTGCAAGCTTAAAGCGATTTATTTGATCGTTAGCAATAGACTGATATTTCGGTTTGCTCATTTTATCTTTGGCTGGCAAGTTGATCCATAATTGCACCATCTGAAATTCACCACCTTTTTTGCTCCATTCACTTTCATGAAATTCTTTGTGCAATACACCACCAGCCGCAGTCATCCATTGTACATCACCTTCTCCTATGATACCGCCACCACCACTACTGTCATGGTGCTCGATCCTGCCTTTATACGCTATGGTTACGGTTTCAAATCCTCGGTGTGGATGTACGCCTACACCTTTGGGTCTTACACTTGGTGGAAAATTAAATTTAGAATTATAATCCATCATAATGACTGGATTCATGCGTTGCATGTCCAATCTGTAAGCACTTGGTATAAAATTGTGTACTCTAAAACCATCACCTACATAATGTGGTTCTCTTGGGCCTACAACGAGTTCTACTTCTCTTGTTTTCATTTTTATTAAATTTGATGCAAAATTACGGCCATCTGACCACCTAGACATTGATGTATGATAAGAACTAAGATTTTGTAGCTATTTCTTTTCTCACTCTGCACAAACTCTCTGCCGTGATACCAAGATAAGAAGCTATTTGCCATTGTGGTACCCGTAGCAATAGATCGGGATACAATCGCACAAAATCCAGATATCGCTCTTCGGCTGTAGCACTGATCAATAACGTTATTCGACGCTGTAGCTGTCTAATGTGATTATGAAGCAGTTTGTTGTTAAACTCTAAAAACAATGGATCTTGTTTTGAAAGATGCAAGATCAGACTTTCTTCAAACAATATTGTATTTGTATTTTCCAATGCTTGAATATAATAAGCCGATGGTTGGTCAAAATACACACTTTCTCTGTCGGTCACGATCCAGTTTTCTGGGGCGAATTGCAAGATATGCTCCTTACCTTTATCATCCAAAGCATACTGTCTTAGTAAGCCATGCTCAACAAAAAATGAATGCTTGCATTTTTCACCTTCTTTCAGCAGGTATTCACCTTTTTTTACAAACTTCGTTTTGCATTGTGATACCAAACTTTCGAGGTTGTTTTTATCGATATCTATATTGGAAGTCAAAAAACTGGTCAATCTAAAATTGTTCATGATGGCTTGTGGTTTGTCAAAAAAAGAGTAACTTTAAATGGAGTTTTTAGTTTTTTGACGAGAATGAAACACCAGTAACTAATTCAAATGCAAGCAATTTTGATCCAACATCATTAAACAATTCTTTCTTCTTGAGCATATTGGTTAGTCCTCTTTTGAATCTGAATTCCAAATACCATAAAACATCAAATTGTATCGGAGATCTTTTTGCTGTCAGATCTACTTTAAATGAACAACCTAAAGCTGAAGATATCAATAAATTATTTCTGTTAAAATATTCTGTTTCATTTATTGATGATAATTGCACATCATGAATAAAAGTACGTTCAATGTTGCGGATTAGATATGAATATTCAGGCCCCAAAGAAACATAAAAATTCTTTTTGAAATGATATTTCGGCTGAATTGCTAAATTTATTAAATAAGAGATTGATGTAGCAGTGGTTGCTTTACTAAAGGGCAAATTTACTTCCATTTTATGCCCGGATAGGCCAGCATTTGGAAATAAATTGATTGCCCATTTTTCGCTTAGATCGGAAGAGCACACGTCTGAACTCCAGTCACTGACCACTATCTCGTA
>CALFYH010000295.1 GCA_937952155.1 uncultured Saprospiraceae bacterium | reverse complement strand
AAAATATCTTTTTGTATTTCTACATATCTTTCAACTGATAGAGCGCCAGTAAAATATAGATAAAAAAAAATTGCAGTTAGTAAAAACAAGGGTATGTAAAAAAGGGAAACTTTTACCTTGTTTGAATTTTCTATTACCGATGAGTTGTTAGCGTATTTTGTTAAGAGATTGAGCATTAATTAGATATGTGTTTTTTGTCTATCTAAATTTTTATGTTTGTAAACGACATCAGCTTTTAGGTTTTATTTTTCTTCCAAAGATCTTCAAAAATAGATCTTATACAAATCGTCTTACATGAGTTTTTACAAATTTTTTATTTTCCTAAATTTCATCTTTAGGAAGACAAGAAATCTTATGCTTTATAAATAAAAACTTAGCGCTTAATTAAATCTTATGCCATACCTGCCGAAGGGAAATTCATTGGCGGTACCATTCCTGCTTCTGGATCTTCAATCGTACCAAATTGCGTTTCATATCTTTTTACATTGTCCTGAAGTGCTTTCATCAGCCTTTTGGCATGTTGTGGCGTCAAGATAATGCGGGACTTAACTTTTGCTTTAGGCACATTGGGCACCAAGCGGATAAAATCCACAATAAACTCTGAGTGTGAGTGTGAAATTATAGCGAGATTACTGTACACACCTTCTGCAACTTCTTCCGATAGTTCGATATTGATTTGATTTTGATTTTCTGACATGATGATATTTTATTTAAGCAACAATGGTAAAACATTTGTCCAAGCTGTAAAGTTTTGATGATAGATTCTATTGTTTTTATCCGACTTCCTATCTCTTCCCATGCCAGTTAACCCAAAAATCATCTATCTACATTACTAAAATTATCGCTTTTTGTCCATGCAATCACAGAGGAATAGGTATATTTGCGCTTTATTTTAAAATTATTAAATATTATCATATTATGGCGTTCAGTAAAATAAAAGTGGCTAATCCGGTGGTAGAGTTGGATGGCGATGAAATGACAAGGATTATTTGGAAATTTATCAAGGATAAACTCATCATTCCTTACTTGGATATAGATATTAAATATTATGATTTGGGTATGGAATATAGAGATGAGACCAATGATCAGGTGACCATCGATGCTGCCAATGCCATCAAACAATATGGTGTAGGTATAAAATGTGCGACCATCACACCAGACGAAGCAAGGGTAGAAGAATTCAAACTGAAGCAGATGTGGAAGTCTCCAAACGGAACAATACGTAATATTTTGGACGGAACTGTATTCAGAGAGCCTATCGTAATGAGCAATGTACCACGATTGGTGACAAACTGGACATCACCAATCATCATAGGCAGACATGCATTTGGTGACCAATACCGAGCTACGGATGCAGTTATCAAAGGCAAAGGAAAGTTGACTATGACTTTTACTGGCGAAGATGGTAGTGAGAATAGCTGGACTGTTTTTGATTTCAAAGGTGATGGTGTAGCACTGTGTATGTACAATACAGACGAGTCTATTCGCGGTTTTGCACATTCATGCTTCAACATGGCCTTATCCAAAGGATGGCCGCTATATTTGTCCACAAAAAATACCATTCTAAAAAAATACGACGGTAGATTTAAAGACATTTTCCAAGAGATTTTTGATCAGGATTATAAAGCAAAATTCGATGCTGCAGGTATTGTATATGAGCATAGATTGATAGACGATATGGTAGCTAGTGCACTTAAGTGGAGCGGAAGTTTCGTTTGGGCATGCAAAAATTATGATGGTGATGTACAGTCTGACTCAGTGGCACAAGGATTTGGTTCATTGGGATTGATGACTTCTGTACTTGTGACTCCTGATGGAAGCACCATGGAAGCTGAAGCAGCACATGGAACTGTAACAAGACACTTTAGAGAACACCAAGCGGGCAGACCTACTTCAACCAATCCTATCGCTTCGATCTATGCATGGACGAGAGGTTTGGCATTCAGAGGTAAGCTAGATGACAACCAGGAGTTGATCAGATTTGCTGAAGCTTTGGAAGAAGTGTGTATCGAAACGGTTGAATCAGGCAAGATGACAAAAGACCTTGCAATCATCGTGCATGGTAATAAAGTAAATCATGGTGAGCATTATCTTTATACGGAGGAGTTTCTTGAAGCATTAAATACAGGATTGCAGCAAAAACTTGGGTACGCCTAAATAACTTCTATAAATTTAGATCTGAATCATGGAAGCGAAAATACCATTTAGTTGGCCTAATTTCAGATTTAATACAGAATGGACCTTGTTTTTGGATCGTGATGGCGTCATAAATGAGCGATTGCCAGATGATTACATCAAGTCGTGGGATGAATTTAAGTTTTTACCTGGTGTATTAGAAGCAATGGGTGTATTTGCCTTAAATTTCAGACGGATTTTTATTGTTACTAATCAGGCTGGTATCGAAAAAGGATTGTACTCGCACGAAGACCTTAAAAATATCCATGAGCAGATGATGGAATATATTATCTATCATGGTGGTAGAGTTGATGAGATTTATTATTGTCCATACAAGGGAGACTTAGACCCGTTGTGTCGCAAACCTAATCCAGGCATGGCACTTGAAGCAAAAAAGGATTTCCCTAATATCGAATTCAAAAATAGTATCATGATCGGGGACTCATTGAGTGATATTGCGTTTGGAAACAATTTGGGTATGCGGACGATCTTGGTAGGAAATAAAGCGGATGAATCCAGTAAATATAATAATGCTATTCCCGATTGTAGGATAGATTCATTGGCAGATATGGCTTTATATTTAAATGGTAAATAAGTACATTAAAAAATACAAATATTGTGGCAAAAGTTAGTGTTAACACAAGCGCATCCTGGGAAGATTCATTTGGTTATTGCAGAGCCATTAGACTTGGCAACACCATAGAGATTGCAGGTACCACTGCTGTTGTTGATGGTAAAATCGCTGGTAAAAACGATGCGTACGAGCAGACTAAAATAATTTTTGGTATCATAGAAGATGCCTTGTCCCAACTTGGAGGCAAGATGTCAGACGTAGTGCGTACGAGAATGTACTTAAAGAATATTCATGATTGGGAAGCTGTAGGCAAGGCACATGGTGAGATATTCAGAACCATAAAACCCGTCAGTACCATGCTTGCTGTTGCTGCCTTGATAGATCCGGATATGTTGGTGGAGATAGAAGTAACAGCTATTCTTTCATGATGATAATACAAGAATAATTGCAAATAATGCGCAATATTCTTTTGGTAAAATTAATGGAATGTACAAAGTCAAAGAGATATATTACACCTTGCAAGGCGAAGGATTCCATACTGGAAGACCGGCGATATTTTGCAGGTTTGCTGGTTGCAATTTGTGGTCAGGTAGAGAAGTGGATAGGGCCAAGGCAATTTGCAAGTTTTGTGATACGGATTTTCGAAGTACAGATGGTGTAAATGGAGGAAAATATACAGCATCCCAACTAACGCAAAAGATAGCAGACCTATGGCCAAACTCGAGCTTGGCGCCATTTGTGGTTTGCACAGGAGGTGAGCCAGCTATGCAGATAGATGATGCTTTGGTTGTTGCATTTCATAGCCAGAAATTTGAAATTGCAATAGAAACCAATGGTACTATTTCCTTGCCTGATGGCATAGATTGGATATGTGTAAGTCCCAAGGCAGATACAAATATTGTGGTTACTCAAGGCCACGAGTTGAAATTGGTTTACCCACAACTAGAAAATAAACCAGAAAACTATAACTATTTAAATTTTGAACATCGATATCTTCAACCTTTGGATGATGCAAATTTGAAAGAAAATATCAATGCTTGCATACAATATTGTTTAGCAAATCCAATGTGGAAATTGAGTATTCAAACCCACAAAATTCTTGGTATTGCTTAGTTTTATATCCATTTTTCAAATTTTATTTTTGGACATTGAAACGGTCTCAGCAGTTAGCCATTTTAATGAATTAGATCCCCATTGGCAAGGATTATGGACCCACAAATCTAAATTTCAGATACAATCCGATCCAGATAAGCCAATTGAAGAGATATATCATGATCGGGCAGCCATTTTCGCTG
>CALFYH010000294.1 GCA_937952155.1 uncultured Saprospiraceae bacterium | reverse complement strand
CATACCCTTATTCAAATATTTCAGTCCCTACTTTTATGGGTTGCAATGCTATTGCTAGTTATTCAGTATTGGTATGTAAAACTAATTCTTCTCCTTTTAAAGTGACGTCAATTGCAGTGTATAATTTGGATGTGCAATATGATTTTGCTAATTGTACAACTTTATTAGATTCAATAGAATATTATGTGATTATCGGAAACCAAACTAGGGCTAGTTATTTAATAAATATGTTCAATAGATTGGCTACACAAAACATTGAGGCATTAGTTGTGAATAATGAATTGGGTACAAACCAAGCTCTGTATCTATGTGGTGAAGGTTCAATGGTCAATTTGGACTTTTTTGCATCCAAATGTTACAAATTCTGCCCTATTGGTAAAAAACAGGTTGTTTGTGGTTTAGGATGTTGTAAACGATCTACGGGATATTGTTATAAGGATGGAGAAATTCAAAAATCTTTTCCGGCAATCAGTCAATCAGCACCATGTGAATCAAAGGCTGGCGATCCTTGCGAAAGTGGAAGTTATTGTAGTGCCAGTGCCTGTGAAGCATTGGTTGCTGTAGCCTTAGATCCAAAATAATTATAATTTTTTACATTGGAAGCTGTCTAAAAAGTATAGTACAAAATTTGGTTCAAACTATTTATATGATTTATGCCAACTTATATTTCTTCCCTGATAGAAGGTACGAAATATTCACGCATGAAATATTAATAAAAAATAGACTTTGACCAATTTAAATAGACTTACCATTTTAGACAGCTTCAAAAAAATAATTTACTCATGAAAATATTTTCCTTATCCATTTTCTCTGTTATTTGTGGTGTACTTATTGGCCAGAAAATTTATTTTCCACCACCGATCAAACCTTTTGAGCAGGTATCCTTTGCCAACCTAAATCCAACTTGGTACTTGGATATCTATGACTCTACCTATATCAAGCCCGATACCTTTGATGGTTATAATGAGTTTGATTTTGTGTTCACTTTTGGAGATCATGTCAAAGATGGGAAATTGTACAAGATACACGCTATCAGAAACTATGATTGGATGGGATTTCGAGTGAGCTGTTTGGATATTGCGACAGGTGCACTACTCTGGGCACGGAATATCGACTATGATGAATACAATAGGCAACACACACCATACTATCAGACATTTGATGCCGATGGCAATTTAGTTATCATTGGTTTCAGGAAGACATTTCCATATGACCCTCGAGAGAATGCTTGGGGTATAGGTACCACGAAACCCAGTAAAGTTTTTCGTTTGGCATTACAGTCTGATACAGGAGATGTACTATCTTATTTCTCACCAGATGCGAATCCTGACTTTAAGATTACTACAAATAATGGCTTTGATAATTGGAATTTTTTTGGATTGGATGAGTCAGGAAAGGCAGAATTTCTATTGGATATATTCAATTTGGCACCGAATGCCAATAAATTGGTAAAAAGAGGGAGTATATCGAATAATGGTATTGTTACAATCCTAGATAGTCTCATATATAGCCCCAATAATTGGGATAAGTCTAGGTCGAGTTATGCTAAGAAAGATGGTAAATATGTCACAATTGAACTTTCCAAAGAAAAGAATACCAATCACATTGTATTCATGGACACAAATTTAATGGAGCTCAAAAGAATCGATATAACCCACTTAAATTTGGACATTTACAAAAAGTATTTGTATAAATATACTGATGAAAATATTATATTTATTCAAATTATTCCGAGTAGTTTAAAAAGTAATTATCGTTTTTTGGTTTTTGATTATGAAGGTAATTTGATGCGTACTTTACAAACAACGGATGAATTATATATGAATTATACTGATGCACTAATTACGTACGATGCCAAGGTAGGTAAATTGCTTCTATTTGCATACGGTTATGATAATGATTATGAAAAAAAAGAAACGCATTCATTTTTAGATATTTTGCATTATGATGGCGTGAAATACCAATTGTATAAATCCATAAGACCAAAACAGCTCAATATAATAACTTCGGTTTGGGATGTAATCTCCGACGGCGATGATAATTTTTTATTGGATTTGAAGTTAGGTTTATCAAACTATTATGAAGGATTAAATCCTCCATTTAGACAATCAGATGGTAATAAGACATCAGCATTAATGAAAGTATCACGCAAAGAGCTCGGAATAGAGCCATCCGCTACACAAGAGACAACAGACCTAGCAAATATACATTGTTATCCCAATCCATCATCAGGAGCCTTTTATCTGGATATGGATGAGCTGGAAGGCAAGAAGGACATCCGCATCTTCGATATGTCAGGTCGCAATGTATATGTGGAAGCGAATGTGGTGCGCAGCAATATTAGTCTGGACTTAAGTGATCTTCCATCTGGCCAATATGTCTATCAGGTGTATATAGGATCTAAGGTACATGCTGAAGGCGTATGGGTGAAGTGGTAGTGTAGATTGATATAATAATTAACCATAAATGCACCGATCAAAGTTTATTAAACAATTCAGGATAAGAATATTTTATATTACGAATAATTGTAATATATTTGTCCTAAATTTTGAAGGTGGTAGATACACATAGACATAGAGGACTCAGGCAGCAATTGGTTAAAGAATTGAAAACCAAAGGGATTCGCGACGAAAGAATCCTCGATGCTTTTATGCAGATACCACGTCACTTTTTTCTAGAAAAGACCTTTGCAGAGTGGGCTTACAAAGATGTTGCATTTCCTATAGATGCCGATCAGACCATTTCACAGCCATTTACCGTAGCGATGCAGACATCTCTGCTCAATATCAAAAAAGGAGACAAAGTCCTAGAGATAGGTACAGGATCGGGCTTCCAAGCGTCAGTATTGTACTATATAGGTGCAAAGGTTTATACCATAGAAAGACAAAAAAAGCTTTTCGAAAAGACAGAGAAATTTTTGCACGATCTAGGATTTGGAAATGTCAGGACCTTGTTTGGCGATGGATATGAAGGTGCACCACGATTTGCGCCTTTTGACAAAATCATTATCACGGCCGGCGCAGTAGAAATACCAAAAAAACTAATTGACCAACTGAAGCCCAACGGATTGATGGTCATACCATTAGGTGACGAAAGTGGTGTACAAAAGATGCTCCGTATTACAAAAAATGAAGATGGAAGCCTGACACGAGAAAATTTTGGCAATTATCGCTTTGTTCCATTCCTAAAAGGTGTAAATATCTGATTTACAGCCTATTCAGTCCAATTGTTTCATGATATTTTGTAGTTTGGATTCTTCATGCTGCCAGTTGTATGCTGCGGCAGCCGATAAGCAATTTTTCCTTTTGGTTTGCAGTTCTGTTTCGTTTTTTAAGGCGCCAAGGATTGTATTTGCTATGGCTTTTTCATCCAATTTTTCGATCAGATAACCTACATCGTATCGTGCCATGATTTGTTTATACTCAGGAAAATTCATATTGATGGATGGCACACCAGCATGGATATAATCAAAAAATTTATTGGCCAATGAGTAATAGTAATTGAGACTACTGCCTTCCAAAATATTGACACCAAGTAAGGCATTGGATGTTAGTTTTTTGAGTGCTTCTGGCGATTGCCAGCCTTTGAATACGATACGATCCGAAGCGGAAGATTGCTGCGCCATTTGTCGGAGCTTCTCACTCAAATCTCCTTCACCAGCCAAAATAAATTCTATATTTGGCACTAGTTCCATCGTTTTTATCATGACTTCTAGGCCCCGACCTTCATTGAGCACGCCTTGATATAGGATATAGTTTTTGGGTTCAGAAACTGTAATATTGTTTCCTGCCTTTTCTGGTACATTAAAGATAGGCGAAAAAACTTTATTGAACTTCTTTGAGAATATATCTGCCAGACTTTGATTTACCGTAATCGCCAAATCTACCTTTGGGACACACGCATTTTCAATCCACGTCCACCATTTTTTTACCAAGGGTTTGTGTTGGATTTCAGGTACCTCGGTGAAATATTCGTGTGCATCAAAAATCACTTTGGCCGAAAAAAGTTTTTTGTACAAGACTGCTGGCATTATCGTATCCAAATCTACAGCATAGACAAGCTCTGGCCTATGAGAAATGAGGTATTTGATCAACCTGAGATTGTATTCAGCATAAAACAAAAAGCCTTTGTTGAATATACATTTTAGCCTGACTTGTGCAAAAGGAAGTGAAAGCAGGGTAGGCGAGTAGGGCTTTTTACGACCGATTAAAGTAGGTTGATATCCAATTTTTTGAAGAGATCCACAGATGCGATGCATGCGTTGATCTTGGTTCAGGTCATTGGTCACCAGGCAGTATATATTTTTCCCTTTACTCATGAGTGACGGATGATCAAGCCATGATTGTTTATACTTATTATACCTTCGGATTCAAATTGTCTCAGTACTTTGATGATTCTTTTTCTTTTATTGAATGGGTAGATGGCAGCATATTTTTTGATTTCTACGGGATTTGTTGCCAATATTTGAAGCAAGTGATCGCGAACTTGGATTATCTGGTTTGCCGTAAGGCTTTCATCCATCGTACCAAGGCAAATATCGCATTTTTTGCAATTGTTGCCTTTTTCTCCAAAATATTCTACAATGATTTTTTGCCTACAAGCTTGGTCATTTTTCAGGAAAGAAAACATAGCTTTTAATCGATCTTCTGCCATTTTCTTACGCAACTGATAGGATTTTTTATCAATAGTGAAGTGCTCAGCCTGAGGTCGCTCTCTCGTGAAGGTTATCTGTGGCTCTGATGCGCGTTCTTGATAAGATATGAAGCCTTCTGACTTGAGGATATGAAGATAATGGACGACTTTGAGCACATCCATGCCCAACTCAGCAGCAATGCGTGATTCGTCGATTTTGACATCATCTATAAATAATCCTTCGTATTTCCTTAGGAGATGCACGAGTATAGTTGATTGTGGCGATCGATTATTCTCACCAAAACCAAGCTCTGAATGGTCAGCTAGAATCATGACCTTTGATGGCTCCTTGAATGCATCTGAAAAGGTAACCCAACCTTCTTTTTCAAGGATATCTAAAATGTGGTACACTTTTTTGACGGGTATAGCCACATAATCGGCAAAGTCAAGGATTTGGAAATCATAACTCTCCATCATACCAGATCCATAGGCTACTTTTTTGTACCTACACAAGCGGTCATAGACACTGGTGATGATTTCTATCGAAGGAAATTTATCATTAAAATTTGTAGTAGCTGTAATAAAATCACCATCGTCTAGGATACATACGGCATATGATTCACGGCCATCTCTACCTGCTCTGCCTGCTTCCTGATAATATTCTTCTAGACTAGGCGCTATATCAAGATGGATTACCAATCGTACATCGGGCTTGTCAATACCCATTCCGAATGCATTGGTACATACAATGATACGTACACTACCTTTGATCCAAGCCTGTTGATTTTTTTCTCTAATGGTCTTTTCCATGCCGCCATGATACGACGCACAAGAGTGTCCATGTTGATCCAGCCATTGAGCTACTATGATGGTCTCCTTTCTGTTGCGCACATAGATGATGCTGCTTCCTTTTACTTTCGAAAGTATCTGGATGAGCTCTTCATATTTATTTTCTGTCTGGATGACGGTAATACCCAGATTGTCGCGATTAAAGCTTTTTTTGAAAATCGTAGGTGCTCTAAGTTGCAATTTTTCACCAATATCTGAGATGACCTTTGGTGTTGCTGTAGCAGTCAATGCCATCATGACCGAATTCTGGTGCATTTCTCTAAGTAAAGGTATATTAAAGTATGCAGGTCTGAAATCATATCCCCATTGCGAAATACAATGCGCTTCATCTACTGCAATAATATCTAGTTTTACTTTGGAGATTCGCTCCATAAATACATCAGAACCAATACGTTCGGGAGATATATATAGGATTTTCAGGTCGCCGTACACAAAATTGTCCAAGATAGCTTCAGCTTCTTTTTGGTGAAGGTTTGAATTTAAAGATTTTGCGGTGATACCTTTTGAAAACAAATTGTCCACCTGATCTTGCATCAGTGCGATCAATGGTGAGATGACCAACGTTTTGCCGGCAACCATCAAAGCAGGTATCTGGAAGCATACAGATTTGCCACCACCTGTAGGTAATAAAGCAATGGTATCTTTTTTCTGAATTACAGCATCAATGATCTCTTGTTGCGGAGGTCTGAATTCATCAAAGCCCCAGTATTGTTTTAATATGGATCTGCTGTCTTCCAAACATGTGTTTATTTTAATGGAAAGTAGGACATGTGACTTTATTGCTCTTGCCTAGCACTCTTTTTCCTTTCCAGTCTGTAAACATAAAATTGAAAGAAACCATCGTCATCAGGTAATAATCATCAACTTTGGCGCCACCTCGTTGTGATCCTGTGGGCAATTGTACTGGTTCTACTTGACCGAAATATTCATTCATTCTATTACCGAGATTGGCAGCGAGTGTACCATTGGCAGCATTGAGGTCATCATAATTGATATACACAGTGCTGATATCGTCTATATAATCTGTCATCGATCTGCGCAATACCAGTTCCAAGCCAATATTCATGGTTTCTGTCAGAATAATTTTAGTACCGGCACCAAACGGGATAGAGAAACTTTGTGTTTTATATTTATCAGGTCTGCCTGGCATTCCTTGGCCCTCAGTACCTAGTGGTTGCAATCTAACTTCATTGCCTTGATAGGTAGTTTTGGGATCAAACCAAAATGATGTAATACCAGCAGTCAGATAAGGCGCAAACATAGCACTCCCAGGATCAGTATTAAATCCAAAGATGTAAAACTCACCCATCAATCCAAATTCCGTAATATGTGATTTGAAATCTAGATTTCTTTGCTTTTGCCATTCCAAATCAGAATATTGGTCATCACCTTTTATCCTACCATAAGCCAAAGAAGCCTTCAATCCGAATCTATGGTTGAACATGTACCGATAATGAGCCCCAATCGCTATGCCACTGTTTTTTGTCATATTGGTGGTGAAAGATGGTGCATTGAGATCGCCCCAATATGTAGCCATACCTAGGCTTATCCCAACATCTGAATATTGGGCACTATTTTTGTTTATAATCAGAAGACTGAATACGGATAACCAAATAATATTTAAGATGTTTTTCATCTGATTGAATTTAATTGCTCCATTTATTATACGAAAAAATGAAGCAAAGGTTTCTTAATTTATTGACCCTAGATTTTTTTATTTTTAAAACGCCACGTGACCGAAACATAAACATTTAAAAAATAAAGAAATTTTCCTGTTTTTTGTCGAAAAATTAAGGCTTACAAAACATTTGTTGCCTTTATAAACTTTAATAATGCGATATGTATTTTATAATATGATTACTTTTTTTTATCAAACATAAACCTATCATACTTGAAATATTGTACAAAAGTATATATGTTTAGCAAAATTTCATAACACATGACTAAATATTTTAATGTATTACTTGTTTTTTTCCTAACAGTTACATTTTTATCTGCTCAGACACCTACACCAAATGACTGGTATTATGGCAATCCAGGCGAAGGATTCAATGGTATTTCCATGCACAAGGCGTACAATGAGTTTTTGAAAAATAAAAAAACACGTACTGTAGTAGTAGCTGTAATTGATTCGGGTATCGATATCCAACATGAAGATCTTGCTGCAAATATCTGGGTTAATCCAGGTGAAATTCCTATGAATGGCATCGATGATGATAAAAATGGTTATGTAGATGATGTACACGGATGGAACTTTATAGGCGGACCAGATGGAAGTAATGTTGGTCCAGATACATACGAAGCAACAAGAGTGTATGGCAGTCTGAAATATAAATATGCATCTGCTACTCCTTCAACGCTAAATAAAGAACAAAAGGCTGAATACGATACCTATATCAAAGCAAAAGAAACTGTTGACAAAGAGATAGAAAAGGCAAAGGCATCACTTGAAAAATTGGACAATGTAGAGAAGAAAGTGACCGAAGCATTTGCTAGTTTAGGTAATTCGCTAGGCGACAAACCATTCAATAAGGAGAATGTAGAAGCTATGGATGCAACAGCTAGCCAAGAATTGACAATGGCAAAGACGCTAGCACTGCAATATTTGACTGATAATGAAGCCATGACACTAGATGATGTCACTTCAACCATCAAAGGTGAACTAAATGAAGACAGAAAATATTTCCAAAACAAGTTGGATTATGCATACAATACGGATTTTGATCCACGCAAAACCATCGTAAAGGATAATTATAATGATCCGAATGAAAAATATTATGGCAATAATGATGTAGAAGGACCAGATCCACTACACGGTACGCACGTAGGTGGCATCATCGGTGCAGTCAGAAACAATGAACTTGGTATGGATGGTGTCGCGCCAAATGTGAAATTGATGTCTGTAAGAGCAGTGCCAGACGGTGACGAAAGAGACAAAGATGTGGCCAATGCCATCAGATATGCCGTAGATAATGGTGCTGATGTGATCAATATGAGTTTCGGTAAAGGATTTGGTACACACAAGCAATTGGTGGATGAAGCTGTAAAATATGCCGCTTCCAAGGACGTATTGTTGGTACATGCTGCGGGCAACTCAGCGCAGAATAACGATGTTACGACCAATTATCCAAATGCAAAATTTGAAAAGAAGACTGGATTTTTGTGTAAAAAACAAAAAATGGCCAAAAACTGGATCGAAGTAGGTGCATTGAGTTATAATACAGGAGAAGAAGCAGCAGCACCATTTTCCAATTATGGTTCTACTCAGGTGGATTTGTTTTCTCCAGGCATGAAGATATATTCTACAATGCCTAATAATGAATATGCTCAACTCCAAGGCACAAGTATGGCTGCTCCAGTAGTTGCTGGTGTCGCTGCGACGATAAGATCTGTATATCCATCACTTACTGCTGAGCAAGTTAAAGAAGCTATCATAAAGTCTGTGACTCCACTGACCCAAATGGTCAAATTGCCAGGTAGCAAAACAGATACTATTAGTTTTAGTAAACTTAGCGTCACTGGTGGAACTGTAAATCTCGACAAAGCACTACAGTACGCATCTACCATGAAAGGCAAAAAGAAGCAAGCAGAAATTAAAGCGTAAACCTAGATTGGAATAATTTTATAGGACATTTAGCCCAAAATTTGATAATAGAATTTATCAGATTTTGGGCTTTTTATTTAGTATAAAACTGAAATCAAAAAATGGGTTTTGTTTTTATCGTATCGGGTACAATGATAGGACCTGGTGAAGCTGGTTTTATGGGCTTTGGTGGAAATACAATAGAGTCTGACAGTTGGAAGTTGATTTCTGCTGAAATGAGTGAATCTACATAAACCTTTGCTTTTTCATATACATCGCGTTGGCAATTTTCAAGGATTTCTTTTTTGTATTCATTTTTCCGCTTTTCAAGGGCATTTTTTATTTTCTCATTATGTATCGAAAGATCTTGCTCTTCATTACAGGAGACAAGCAAAATAATAGTAATTGACAGGAAAAAAACTCTCATTCTGTGATATGGTTTTTCATGATGAGCATTTCTATTTCCTTCAAACCTTCTTTACGTAAAGAATCTACTGTGCGTGCAAAAAGGGTATCTTTTTCAGCTATGCAAATCGAATCAAGCTGTTTGCGATAATTGCTCAATTGATTATTAAACATAGTATCTACGGTATATTTCTCTTCCGGTGTCAATTCTTTGGTATCATGCTGGCAACTGGCAAACACAACTATGCAACAAAAGAAACTGAGGTACAATGACAATTTATCGGTTTTCAAAATCCAGCACTTTTCTTTTAAGCTCAAAATTTTTACCCAAATAGACACGTCTGACAACTTCATCCTCAGCAAGTTCTTCAGCAGTGCCAGCCTTGAGGATATTGCCTTCAAACATCAGGTATGCACGATCGGTGATAGAAAGTGTCTCCTGTACATTGTGGTCAGTGATGAGGATGCCGATGTTTTTGGTTTTGAGCTTTGCGACAATATATTGGATATCCTCGACTGCGATGGGATCGATACCAGCAAATGGCTCATCCAATAGTATGAACTTGGGACTCGACGCAAGTGAACGCGCAATTTCTGTACGTCGTCGTTCTCCACCGGACAAAGAGTCTCCTGAATTTTTTCTGACCTTATCCAGTCGAAACTCAGAAATCAAGGATTCTAATTTGTCTTTTTGTTCTGCTTTAGAAAGTTCAGTCATTTCCAACACAGCTTTGATATTATCTTCTACCGATAACTTGCGAAATACACTAGGCTCTTGAGGCAGATATCCGACACCTTTCTGTGCACGTCGATACATGGCATCTCGAGTTACTTCTTCATCATTGAGATATACATGGCCTTCAGTAGGCTGAATGAATCCTACCATCATATAGAATGTAGTGGTTTTGCCTGCACCATTCGGGCCTAATAGCCCAACGATTTCTCCTTGATCTACATGGATAGAGACCGATTTTACAACTTCCCGTTGCCCATATATTTTTACGAGTTTATCAGACCTGAATATCATTGTCTTATTTGTAACTTATTAGTGGTGTCTAAACCTTTAAAATCGCCCTTTTGTTCAACAATCGGCTCTAACTCTTTTTTGAAGGATATAGATATTTCTGTATCTTTATTTTCTCTGAGTTTTTCACCTTTAAATAAAACATAAGGTTCAGGCTGATATTTTTTTGTAAAATCACCTGGGTCCCATTGTCCATTTCTGTTCTTGTCTTCTACGATTTCGATATTATACTTATCTGGAATTAGGGACTTGAATGAAATATCAAAAGCTGACGATTCATCTATTTTAAGTTGTGTTATTGGCGTATTTTCCCTCATAAGTCTGAGAATATAGACTTGAGAACTGTCAAGATCAGCAATTTTCACTAATAGATTGGCTGATTTTTCTGCTGTCAATATCGTAAAAGTGTGACCCGTACTATCGAGTGGGATACCATACATATTATATAGCGATGCACTATCGAGTTCTAAGATATAATTTTCGCCAGCCACCCAAGGGTACTTAATGACGAGCGACTTTTTATCATTTGATATTTTGTACACGACCTTATCGAGCAAACCAATTGTATCATATAGCAAGATAGAATCTGCACTGAAGTTTTCAATAGGGTAGTTGAATCGCAAAACGAGTGAATCCGATGGCAACATTACATTATTGTGATTGGTAGATATTTTCTTAAACTTCATTTTTTTCAATAAATCCGCTTTACCTTTTGGTTTGACCTTGATGGTATCTTCGGGCAAGTACACAAAAAACGAATCTAGATCGCTTTTATAATTTATGATAAAGGTATCGGCTGATATTTCGGAATAGTATACGACTTGATCATCAGACAAGGTATAGGGCAACTTGTTTTCTGGTGAAGAATTACAATTGAGTTTTATTTTACCATAAGTTTTTGAATCCACTGATTTGATGCGAAAATCAGGAATCGGTAGTGATGCGTATAAGATCAAATCGGAAATAGACGAATCAGACAAGATGATCAGTGAATCTGCGAATGCAATCTTCTCATTTTCAAGGTCATAGGTGTAATTGAGATTTTCATCTTTGATGGCAAATAATCTGAAGGTGTCTGCCTTAATATTGGCAAACGAAAATACTCCATCTTTATCAGGTTTTGCAAAGTAAAAGGGCTTCTCTTTTTTGACAATCGTATCCGCCGTCTTGTCGTATAAAAAGACAACCATTTCGCCTTCGCCTTTATGCGTTTGCGCATTGATGATCTTGCCAGATACATTGAGGCTATCTAGAAAAGGACCAGTGGAAAACACGTATGTGAAGTTGCTCAGCTTGTTGCCTTCATGATAATCTACGATGGCATCACCAAAATTGATGGTATATGTCGCATCATCTTTCAATACTTCTTTTTCGTTAAAGGTAAAGTTCAGTCTTTTTCCTTTGGCTTTGATCTTTGGAATATAGGTCAATGGTGGAGAAACAAGTACTTGCTTGGTGGCATCTTTTACTTCGATAAATTCATCGAAATAGAATACCAGTTCCTTGGGTTTGAATTTGACTTGTCTCCCTGCTGTTGACCGAAGTGAGTCCATGACAGGTGGCTTTTCGTCTTTATTACCTCCAGACGGATTGCCAGTACTCGCGCATGAATACAAGATAATGCTAAGCAAGATACCGTAAAAAATGCAGTAAGCAAGCGACAAATGTTTTTTCAACTGATCAGAAAAATAAAGCAATGTTATTTTTTAAAAATTATTAAGGTTAAAACGATAACTTTCTGAAAAGTATTTGAATCGACCTATTAAAATTTGGCGATGCAAATATAAGTAATGTTTGTTATTAATGGCAAAAATTGGGAAATAGGTGGTGGGAAGGCGGCTTACGATGGTTTTTTGAAGTTGTTAATATATTTTGTGGACATCAAATATTGATTATACTTACTTTGTTTTAACAGTCTGCCCCGTCATGGTATGAAAAATTGATTAGTAAGCCGACGTTTTGGTCCTTCCTTACTTAGTTTTTTACCAATGTAGTGATAAAAGGCATTTTACCAATCCACCTTTCGCGATTCTAAATATTTGGGATACTTATCCTTGATCATATAGATAAAGTAATCTCTTTTTTGCACATCTTGTTTTGTGCAGTATCCATCTTTTGGATGTAACATTCTATCAAGAAGTGGACCTAGCATCGTATTTCCTTTATAACCTCCATTATAAAGATCAATGAAGCGTTCTGTCCACTTATAGACCCAATCACAATTATCTGAGTGATGTGCAACCATAGAAAATTGATAAAGTTCTTCTTCATTAAAAGCATTTAAAGTGCCTTTCAGTAAATATAGACTATCTATGAAATTCCTATTAATTTGATCTAATTCCTGTTGTTTTTCAAGGTTACCTCTTTCTTTTTGATCTCTTTTTCTTATGATTTCTGAGATTTGAGTGGTATCTATTGGCTCTACTTTTACAGGGGGAAATAACTGATTGCAAGAATCTATAAAAGCAAACTCATCAAAATCTGGTAAATCCCACAAATACCAAGAGAATATAATACTTCCTGTTTCTTTTTTTATTTTCTTTATATAAGCATCTTCTATTCCAGTTGCTTTTTCTACTTCTAAAACCTTGAGGAAGTGATTATGACGAGCACTCATACTTCCGCAGGTTGTTTCGGGTTTAATTTTATACGCTTTATAAAAATGATATAATGACGAATCTCTTCCTAAGTAAAGTTTGCAACTGGAAACTGTAAGATGGTATGTCCATTTTGATGATGTCGCCAATTCTTCAAACGAATACTTTTGAACATTTTTTAGTTTTTTGATCATTTGATTTTTGGGTTTCTTATATATAGAGAATCCAAGGTTGTTTGGTAAATTGATTCCCTGATCTTTGCAATATATAAGTCCATTAAATAATATAAGAACTGCGATGACTATAGATTTCATGTTAATTTAGTTTGTGATTTAAATTAAAAGATAAAAATTTTACTGATTTTGTATTTTATTTAAAGTTTCTATATTCATTTTTTAATTATAAATAACCTTATAGTACAATCTATTTACTTCCATATAAATCCGTATAAACAATTTTTTCAAATTATTATTTTACTTCATACACTCTTATCACACCAGATTATTGATTCCAAAACAAAGATACTTTAAACATTTAAAGCCATTGTAACTAGACCTCATTTTTTGAATCCAATTGGACTTAATTTAAGATATGGCCCTTACTTTGTGAAGCGCAACTGCCAAGCCAGTATTACCATTTTTTACAAATCTACACTTCCATCAAAAAAAAATATACATTCTCGCAGCGTTTCCCTTTCTTTATGGATTATATGATTGTACAACGCAAATTTCAACATGAATACGATACGTCTTGCTTTTTTTAGTACCATCCTTTGTTTTGCCTACATGGCTTGCCACGAAAACGAAGAAAGCATCACTGAAACTGATGTCACCGATCCACCCAAAGTCACGATCTCAACTACCCATACTGCGCGTGTCATCAATGAATACGGTCAAGAAAAAACGGCTTTCACTGCCACCTTTAACCAACAACAATGGAAGGCCGAAAAAAATGGTGTTGTGGTTTTTGAAGCTAAAAAAATCAATAAGTACGGAGAGAAAATGACCATCAAGGATGACAAAGGATTCGACCATGAATTCCTGCTTTCAGGTCATGAAAATGATATAAACTACTCGGTACTTACCATTTTTGACAATAAAAATACCAAGACATTTGCACACGACAATACGACAACATTGGACGTAAGTCCCGAAATATCTTTAGCACCAAATAACTTCAAAACCAATAATAGCACCTACATAGGACAAGTTCAAACCACAACTTTTGCACCTGACCTCAATGATGTTTTTCAGGCTACAGCGATCCCACAAATCCGGGCAGGTCAAGATGCAAATGGTCGTCACGTTTTTCTCAATATTTCTAAGTCGTATTTCTTAAAAATCAACACGGTATTCGGAGAAAATCTAACAGCTAGCATAAATATCTTGAATCCTAAGAATGTCTTTACAAGTGACAATTTGAAGCTTTGGTATTGCGATATGGATGCCGCTGTTTGGCGAGAAGTTACTGTCAATAAAGAGACTGATGTATTTCATTATCCACATACAAAAGACGGATTTTATTGCTTGGCAGTAGCATCACCAGGTATTTATGTTAGTGGTAAAACGTTATTGGATGGAAAAGCTGTTTCTAATTTGACACTCAAAATAGCCAGTCATAATCAATATATACAAACATCAGCGGCTGGAAATTGGTCGGTTTTTCTCCCAACAAATGCAACAACAGCTTTAGAAATATCTGCATCATGCGGTATGATCACTAAGGCTAATATCGTAACGCAAAACACAGATATTCAAAACTTTATCATAGATCTCAATAATGTAAAATCTGCTTTTTCTTTGTTAAAAGGAAAGGTAAAAGATTGTTTAGGCAACAACACAGGATCGTATATATTGAAAAATGCAAATGCAGGAGATGGATATATTTTTGGTAAAGATGTAGCTATCGAACAATGGATAGCCACTTGTGATCTCAAAGAGATTGTACTAAAAGCGTCGGATATCTATGGCAATGAAACCGGAAATCCTATCGTATGGCCAGTAAGTCCTGTGATAGAATCGGGCTCTTGGTTTGCCTGTACAGAGGCGAAAAATCCATACATCAATCTCATCATCGATGGCGAGAATAAGATGTATTGGGATATGAACACATCAAAAAATACAGATGGTAGAATGAATATCCAAATTACCAAACCTGGCTCGTCCGAAGTATTACTAAGCCTCATAGCACCTGCTGATGGTCCTGGTATAAAAATGGATAACCATCTCAATATTTTGCTTAGAGAAAACGAATTTGAAGGGAAAGAGTTTGAGATTTATTGTCCTACTTCGACATTGGGATGTGGATTTGAGAGATTTGAAATCACACATTTTAATTATCAAAATGATAAAATCATCAGAGGATATTTCAAGGGTAGATTCTGGACCAAAACTTATAATCCTTTGAGTGCTGGTTATAAAAATGTAGAAGGAGAATTTCAGGTTTTAAAAGCGTTTTAAGTTATCAATCGAATGACTGAAGCCACCATCATATCACAATGCAAAGCATATAACAAAGCAGCTTTTAAGGAGCTGGTGCGTGTATATTCGCCTACATTGATGTCGGTATGTACAAGATATATGG
>CALFYH010000293.1 GCA_937952155.1 uncultured Saprospiraceae bacterium | reverse complement strand
TTCCCTGTTTACAGATGACAAGCCGGTAAGCGACCAACCTTGGCCAAGAATACCATTACCAGAATTACTATTATAATTTAAACTCATTTGAGGACTAAAACCCGATGTACCTATTGGCAAATCTATGGGTAGATGATATGTTGCTGCACCTC
The DNA here is from genome assembly GCA_937952155.1 of uncultured Saprospiraceae bacterium. GTDB lineage: Bacteria > Bacteroidota > Bacteroidia > Chitinophagales > Saprospiraceae > OLB9. The sequence continues at coordinate 3,638 of CALFYH010000293.1, read as the reverse complement.
CATCAGTTATACTAAAAGATCCTGTTAAAGTATTTGCTTCAGATTGAGAAATAAGAGCTAGTGGAATCGAAATAAACAAAAATAATATAAAAGATCTACTGTTTTTCATGTTAAAATTGACTTACAGAGTTAAAGAAATTGCAAAGTATTATTTGGTTTAGATTTTGTTTTGTACAAATATAACATATTGTGTATTCATAAAGATTTTTTATAATAATGTGATAGAACTTATCTCTCTAAGACACAAATATATCCAATCTTTCGCTTTTTTTAGCATTCGTGTTAAGAAATCATCTAGTGTTTCATATTTCTTTGATTTCTAATATTTTAATGAAGCAACGTAATAGTGCCTGTATAATGTTTTATATCTACATTTGTGTAGGTAAGGCGCAAGATATAGGTACACACTTGGTCTTGTAATATCTTACCGCTATAGGTGCCATCCCAACAAACATCTGTGCCTTCTCCTGTAAATAAGAGATTGCCCCATCGGTCATAGATCCAGAGTGCTTGATTTGCAATGCAATCCTTTGCTGGGCTGCACCAGAGCGCATTGTTCGTATCTCCATTGGGTGAAAAAATATTGGCTAACACAATCGCACAAGCTTCATTGACAATAATCTGGACACAAGTATCTGCTAAACAGCCATTTTGCTCAGTTTCTACACAGTAGCTCGTTGTATTTTGGGGTGAAGCAATGGTAATATTACAAGCTGTACATGATAGCCCTTCTGAAGGAGACCAATGAAAAACATCTCCACCTGTAGCTTCAAGTCGGGTAGATTGTCCTTTTTCTATAGTTTGCTGATCAACATGAATACTTAAATCAGGCAAGGGCATGACTCCTACCTCATGGCTTGTAGTATCAATACACCCATTCAAATCGACAGTAAGTGTATATATAGTATTGACACTTGGTGATACCGTAATTGTATTCGTATTTGCACCTGTGCTCCATGTTTTCGTGCCAATAGTTGGGCTTGTTAACTCTAATTCACCATGTAAGCAAATTGTAGTATCACCTTCGATGACGGCTTGCGGATTTTCCTGTACATCTACTTGTACGACTGCAGTACCTGAGCAGCCCGAAATATCACTCACCGTCAGCAGATATGCACCTTCATTTTGAAGTGTTGCATTTGGTATTATTGGGTTTTGCAATAAAGAAATGAAGCCTGTTGGACCATTCCAGCGGAATGAGGCTCCATTTCCTGTAAATAGCTTTATAGTATCTCCTTCACAAACAGGTTGATTATAATTAGGGTTGATCGTTAATTGACCTGAAATAATAACATCAGTAGTTACCGTAGTTGTACATCCATTCTGACCTGTGACGATTGCCTGATAGACACCTGAATTCGCAGTTGTTGAGCCTAAAATAATCGGATTTTGAGTCATTGAACTAAAATTTAATGGTCCACTCCAAAGATAAGAAATACCTCCTGATAATTGTAGACGCAAATCACTTCCAACACATACTGGACTGTTTGAAGATATAATTGCAAACGGTTTTGGCAATACACTTACAAGAATTGAAGCTGTATTAGTACAAGATTGTGCATCTGTCACTGTCACTTGGTACGTACCACTTGATGTAGTTTGTACATTTGTAATTACTGGATTTTGATCTGTACTCGTGTAACCATTTGGCCCTGACCATGTGTATGAATTACCACCAGAAGCTGTTAATTCTATACTTGTGCCAACACAAACTGGACTATTGGAGGAGATTGGGATACTGAAAGGTGAACAAGGGACAAATTTTGTGACAAAACCATCTGAAATTGCTGATAAAGCAGGCTGATGAGCAGCCCCAAAACTGATGCCTGTGTTGCTCGTCGCGGCACCTGAAATGAAGATTTGTGCATTTTGGAAAACAGAAATTCCATAACAAGATTCATCTGCATTCCCACCCAAATATGATGCCCAGATCCGTTGGCCTTGCGGCGAAAGTTGGGCAACAAATGCATCTTTATTGCCACCTAAAATCTCCTGATGTGCATTGGTCGTCGCAATATTGGATGCAGATGCAGTAGTACCTGTAATGAAAATGTCTCCATTGGTATTCACATCTATTCCGTAGATATCATCATTGCCATTGCCACCATAATATGTACCCCACAACCTTTGGCCATTGGCATCAAACTTTGTTAGGAAGCCGTCATAATTCCCACCATTAGTATTCTGCCATGTACCTGAAGTAGTTATACCAGAAATTGTATTGGTAGGTCCACCCAAATATATAAATCCATTATCATCAATATGGAGTGCATCACCATATTCATTTTCTTGACCACCGTAGTATGAAGACCATAAGATGTTTCCATTTCTATCCAGTTTGGTAAGGAATGCATCTGTTGTATTATTAGCATTGACCTTCGTGTCTTGCCAAGTGCCAGGTGTAGCAATATTTATCGGAGAAGAAGTCCACCCTGATACAAAAATTTCATCATTTAGATTGATTTTGACTTGCAGACCTAGATCATCGTCTATGTCTCCGCGATATGTGGACCATAGGAGGCCACCATTCGCATTAAATTTGGCAATCACGATATCTCCGCCCCAAGTATTACCACCACTGTAAGTAAGATCCTGACCATTAAAAGCAACTTGTGCAGACGATGCACTCCAGCCTGTAATGATAATATTTCCTTGAGAATCTGTAATGACATCATTCGCACTTTCACCTTCAGGTCCACCTAAGTATGATGCCCACAATAATGTTCCGTTAGGATCAAATTTGGCTACAAACATATCTCTGTCTCCATGATGTACAGATTGGTGCACATTACTACCAAAAGCAATATTGGCAGCTGAAGAAGTAGTACCTGTGATCACTACATTACCATTAATATCGATGTCTATCCCTTGACCATTATCCACACCTGCACCACCGAAATATGTGGACCAAATAAGCACACCTGCATTGTCAAATTTGGATAAAATCACATCGACTTGTCCATTATTGACAGCTTGGTGTGCATTGGCAACAGACACAATATCTGCACTTTCAGTACTTCCGATGGCATATACATTTCCCAAATCATCGGTTGTCAAATCTCTGAATCCGTCCAGCGCTGTGCCTCCATAATAGGTGGACCATTCAATATGCGGTATTTGTGCATATAGCTCACCTACATATCCAAAGAATAGAATGCCGCACATTTTCCAAAACATTTTCATCAACCAAAAATTATTTCAACCAAATATTATTTTAATGGTAAATCCTTTATTTTTCTTTTATCAATGGCATCATATTCAGTTTTATTGGGTTTTAATAACAAGAACAAAAAAATTCCAACCAGCAGGCATAGCAGTATTATCATCTATGGAAATTTTCCATTTGCCGGTTACGGCGTCAAACCAAGTATAGAAAGAGATATTTCTGCCTATGTATGGCAAACCTCTGGTAATAATAAGAATATCTGAACTTTTTTGATTGGGGAAATCCAATGTGGTAGCATTACCACCAATATTAGCTGCTGTTGTGACATGTTTAAATGCAGTTTTTGAACTTGACGTCTGATCTACCTTGATATAACCATTGGAAAGCTCCAAAGCATTGCCACCTGTTGCCGTAAAATTTTGGATCTTCACAGCTGGAGTAGTACTAGATGTTCCAATAAATTCATTCGTTG
>CALFYH010000292.1 GCA_937952155.1 uncultured Saprospiraceae bacterium | reverse complement strand
CTGCAGGTACTATCTGTGCATTGAGTTTTGTTGCCAATTCGTTGATTTCACCCAATCGCATTGCAACTGGCGCATTAGTCAAAACAATTACCGCACCTTCTTCCACACATTTTTCAGCAACCTTCCAAGCAATAGATTTGCTATCTAAAGCGCCAAAAATTATTCCTTTTTTGCCTGCTAAAAGTCCATGTCCCATATTTTCACTCTAATTTTATGATTTGAATGTACAAAGATAATTGTATCGGATTAAATAACCTTAACTTATGGTACAAAAAGTGCTTATTAATAAATACTTCAAAAATTGAATTCTTGCAACAATCCTACCCTTTTTTCGTGGCAAGGATGGCGTACACCATAGGTACTTTATTACCAAACTTCTCGATCACATATTTGCCAGATGATACTTCCACCATGTGATTCAGGCAATTATATGGAGAATAGTCGTATTCGTTCAGCACATTAATCTCCAATCCATTGCTGATCAAGCTATTGACTACTTCGCTGATGCTGTGATTCCAAGTGATATTTTGCTGCACCAAGTCCGCACCTTTTTCAGCATAGGTTCCTGTATTGGTTTCTATAATCGGTGCATCTTTAAAATAACTATGTGCCACCGATTCAAAATCATCATCATACATCCAGATGAACGGGTGAAATTCCGCAAAAACAAATTTACCACTAGGTTTGAGATACTTTGATACAATTTTCGCCCATTTATCCATATCTGGCAACCAACCAATCGTACCATAAGATGTAAAAACAATATCAAATTCACGGTCCAAATGTGCTGGCAGATCATAAATATCACAACAAATAAAGGTCGCATTAGATCCTAATTCCTTAGCCAATCTTTGTGCTACATCAATCGCTTTATCAGATAGATCGACACCGGTAGTCGTTGCACCCAGACGACTGAGAGAAATTGTATCCTGACCAAAATGGCACTGCAGATGCAAGACCGACTTGCCCTTGATGTCTCCCAAAAGGCCCATTTCGATCTCCTTTAGTGAAGATTGCCCTGCCTTAAATGCTGCTACATCATAAAATGCAGAATCCACGTGAAGTGCGACCTTGCTATTCCACGATTTGCGATTTATGTCTATATAGTTGGTTGCGTCTGACATCATTATAGTATTTGAATGTTATTAAAAACAAAAAAGGGAGATCAAATCAAATTGTCTCCCTGCAATATTTTAGTTACACAGCTTTGTGATTACTTAGCTACGTATCTTCTTTCTTTTATCTTGGCTTTTTTGCCTGTAAGTGCGCGCAAATAATAAAGTTTAGCTCTTCTTACTTTACCACGCTTCAGAACTTCTATTTCTGCAATAGCTGGAGACGCAAATGGTATTATACGCTCTACACCTACACCGTTAGATACTTTTCTGACTGTAAAAGTCTTGGTAGATCCTTCTCCATTTATCTGGATCACATCACCACGGAATATTTGAATTCTTTCTTTTGCACCTTCTATAATCTTGTAACTTACAGAAATATTATCTCCTGGTCTGAATGCAGGAAATTCTCTTTTTGGAGTCAACTGTTCGTGTACGTAATTTATTAAATTCATTTTAAAAAAATTTTAATGTTCTAAGAGTTCGGTTGGAAAATACACAATAATGCATACCTTCCTCAAATCGGAGCGCAAAGATAGATTTTTATTTTATTAATAGGTAACAAACTGATGAAAAATGATTCAATATTTTTTTTGAATCTCAAAAATCTGGTACAAATATCCGAATTAATCATCAAATTTTGGATTAAAAAAGACCTTTTTTTATTAAACGTATAGATTTTATTGGCAATAACCGAGGCACGTGCCATAAGTTTTCTAAAATATTAAGAAAAAAAATAAGTTTTAAAGAATTCGAGAATCCAATTTCATTATAAAAAAAGAAACTGAATATTTTAAAACATATTGAGAATCTACACTTCCATGTAGAAGAATATAAGGAGGAACTTGAAAGACTTAGATCTAGACACATTAAAATTCGCCATATTATATAATGTGTCTGTACAAAGTAGCAAAAACATATTAAAAAAACTCCCACCTGAGGAAGAACACTCCAGATGGAAGCTTTACTCTTTGCTACTTATGATATAGATATACTATATTTTCAGCAACCTTATACAACACCCAATTTTTGATCTCTTTTGTGATTTCCCTTTATCTTCTGATAACTTCTGTTGCATGACCTAAAATTACAATTTAAATTAATAATTTTATTTCAGTCAATTAGGGGAAACTATCAAGACAATTATTTTGTCGCAGCTTTATATTTTTCTTCAACTACATTCCAATTGAGTACATTCCAAAACGCGGCAACGTAATCAGCCCTTCTGTTTTGATAATTAAGGTAATATGCGTGTTCCCAAACATCTAATCCTAAAATTGGTGTACCGCCACATCCGATACTTGGCATGAGTGGATTGTCTTGGTTAGCCGAACTACAAATTTCTACATGGCCATCTTTATGTGCACAAAGCCAAGCCCAGCCTGAACCGAATCTCGTCATGGCTGCCGCAGCAAATTTTTCCATAAAGACTTCCTTAGAACCAAAAGCTGCATCAATGGCATCTGCCAAAGGACCAGAAAGTCTGCCCTTGTTTACAGGGTGCAAAATCTCCCAAAAGAACGAATGGTTCCAATGTCCTCCACCATTATTTCGAACTGCATTGTTTGTCATATCCATGTTCTTGATGATTTCGTCAAGAGTTTGGTTTTCCAATGCTGTACCTGAAATAGCATTATTCAAATTGGTAATATACGCTTGATGGTGTTTAGTATGGTGGATCTCCATCGTGCGTGCATCGATATACGGCTCTAGAGCGTCGTACGCAAAATTCAAAGCTGGAAGTGTAAAAGGCATTTTATAAAATTTAATATTGTTTGAATATAATTGTCATCAAATAAACGCTACAAGGATGCGATTGTTTATAACAAATCCAAATTAACTTATTCTTTATTTTTTAGTAATGAAAAATAACTTCATCAGCTTTTTTCCTATCTAGCACAGGCACCTTACAATTTGCACTTGGATAACCAACAGGTAAAAGCAAAAACGGTCGCTCATTTTCTGGTCTGCCTAAAATATCTTGAAGAAAATTCATTGGACTTGGCGTATGTGTCAAGGTGACAAGTCCAGCCATATGAATCGCAGCAATAAGCAAGCCAGCTGCTATACCTACTGACTCATTTACGTAGTAGTTTTTAGATTTTTGACCATCTACAAGATCATATGATTTTTTGAATATTACAATCAGATACGGAGCAATAGTCAAAAATTCTTTGTGCCAGTCTGTTTCAAATTTCTCCAAATCTTGGAGCCACTCATCTGACATACGCCCGTGGTAGTTTTCATATTCTTCCTTTTCGGCAGCTTCTCTAATCTTGGCTTTGATCTCAACGTCGCTCACTACACAAAATGTCCAAGGCTGCTTGTGTGCCCCAGAAGGTGCGGATGATGCCGTCATAATTATATCATCGATAACTGATTTAGGCACAGACTCATCAGAAAAAAATCGGACAGATCGTCTTTTGCTCATTTCATTTTTGAAGGTTTGTGCACGTTGTGTGAGTTCAGATAATTCTGGTTTTTTATATTCAAGAAGTTGAAATTGATTGCCATGCATATGATTAAGGATTTACTTGAATGAAGTATTTATAAAAATTAACTGAATGTAAAATTAATAAATCCTGATGGGAATATTGGACGATTTTTGAATGAAATATATTTTTTTGAATATCGGGATGCCCGAATATTTCCATGATTGTTGTTAATTTGCAACATATAACTTTTGAAACATGATTTTGATAACCAATGATGATGGTATTGTTGCGCCAGGCATCAAGGCTTTGGTTGAAGTAGCAAGCCAATTTGGTGAAGTAGTTGTAGTAGCTCCTGACGCACCGCAATCTGGCCAAGGGCACGCTATCACATTGAATAAACCACTGAGATTAAGGCAAGTATCAATGTGGGAAGGAATCGATGCTTACGAATGTTCTGGAACTCCTGTAGATTGTGTCAAATTGGCAAAAAATGTACTGCTAAAAGATAAAAAAATAGACCTTTGTCTGTCAGGTATCAATCATGGTGCCAATTCATCAATAAACATTCTCTACAGCGGTACTATGTCCGCTGCAATGGAAGCCAGCATTGAAAATATAGATTCGATTGGATTTTCTTTATTAGACTTTAGCTTTGATGCAGATTTTACGGGTGCAAAAATGTATGCAGCTAAAGTTATTAAATCAGTGCTAGAAAATCCCTTACATGATTGCAAGCTACTGAATGTCAACATTCCGGCATGTGCACCAGATGAAATCCAAGGTGTCAGAGTATGTAGGCAAGGCAATGGCACTTGGGTGGAAGAATTTCAAGAGGGAAAAGATCCAAGGGGCGAAAAGTACTATTGGCTTACCGGAAAATTTGTTTCATTTGAAGATGAAGATAATACAGAAAACGATATCTGGGCATTAAAGCACAATTATATTTCTATCGTACCATCTGGCCATGATTTGACACACTATAAAGATATTGATAAACTTATATATTTAAATAATATTTAATATGATGGATAAAAATTCAATTGTTACTGGTTTGGTGCTTGGGTGTATTGTGCCAGTTTTGGGCTTTGTCATAGTGCAATTCATCTTCGACACACTGACACAATTTGGATTGATGGCAGAAGTGACTGCATCATCTGAAGGGCGCAGATTGCGTACATTAGCATTAATAGGCATTTGCTTTAATTTGATTCCATTCAACATTAGCAAAAATAATCGTTGGGATCAGACCATGCGTGGTATCGTTTTTCCTACCTTGATTTATGTAGGTGCTTGGCTTTTTAGATTTCATAGTGAACTTTTCGGTTAAGGGATGAAGTACTATCTGATAGCCGGAGAAGCTTCGGGTGATCTACATGGATCCAATTTAATGAAACAGCTTCAAATCCTTGATCCTGCAGCAGATTTCAGATTTTGGGGTGGAAATAAAATGCTTGCTGTAGGTGGTACGATGGTCGAACATTATCGAAATACGGCCTTCATGGGATTTTTGGAAGTAATCAAAAACTTGAGCACCATTCTCAATTTCATTAAAAAATGTAAAAAGGATATTGCGGACTTTGCCCCAGATGTGTTGATTTTGATCGATTATCCAGGCTTCAATTTGCGGATTGCAAAATGGGCAAAACCAGCTGGATTTAAAGTAGTGTATTATATAGTACCACAGGTCTGGGCTTGGCACAAAAGCCGTGTGCATGATTTGGGAAAATTCACAGATCAATTATTGGTAATTCTACCTTTCGAAAAAGCTTTCTTTAAAGAAAATGGCTATGAAACTATTTACACAGGGCATCCATTGCTTGACGAAATCTTGGTTTTTAAGTCTAATCCTGATTTTGAAACAAAGTATCAGATAAAAAAAGAAATCATTGCACTCTTGCCGGGAAGCAGAATGCAAGAAATAAAACTCATCCTACCTATAATGCTACGTTCTATTAAAAATAAGGATTATGACATCATGTTAGCTGGTGCGCCTGCCATAGCTGATGATATCTACCTACAAATCATAGAAAAAGAACAATTAACAGGTAAGGTAATTTTGGTGAGAAATCAAACCTATGAAATATTGTCTCGTGCTAAATTTGCCTTAGTGGGTAGTGGGACCGCAACACTAGAAACTGCTTTGTTTAGAGTGCCACAAATAGTTTGCTACAAAGGCGGCAAGATTTCTTATATGATTGCAAAAAAATTGGTTGACTTGAAATATATTTCACTTGTAAATCTGATAGCAAGAAAGGAAGTTGTCAAGGAGCTTATTCAAAATGATCTCACACCTGATAATATCAATCTTGCACTCGATGACCTCACCAAAAATAGGCAAAAGGTCATGGATGATTATGACCAATTGATTCGTGATTTGGGGAAAGAAGGCGCTTCACGACATGCTGCTGAATCCATCCTTCAAATCGTCCACACATGACCGAGATCTACCAACAATTTCTGACAGATATCCAACTTACAAGATGGCAAGAATGGATCTCCACTTTGACACAGATAGCCAGTGTATGGTATGCTAGGAAAAACAACATTTTGGTCTATCCGACGGGAATCATCGGTGTCATTCTGGCAGCGTGGGTCTATTTTTTTATAGCATCGCCGCCTTTGTATGCAGATGGAATTCTCAATATCTATTATCTAGCTATGAGCATATATGGCTGGATAAATTGGACTAAGGTAGATACAACAAATACAGTCTCCTACCCTGTCAGTTGGTGCAATAGAGCAGAATTGATACAAGGGTTGATCTCTTTTGGAGTGAGTTGGATAGGAATTTATATATTATTGGTTTCTCTTACAGACAGTAATACACCAGTGCTTGATTCTTTGGTATCATCATCCGCCATTACGGCCATGTGGTGGATGGCCAGAAGAAAAATCGAAAACTGGATCGCTTGGATATTTAGCAATATTGTGGCGATTCCACTTAATTTTTACAAGGGATTTATGTTATTTACACTGATGTACATCTTGTTTTTGGTCATGGCATATCTTGGATTGAAGGAGTGGAAAAAGAAACTTGGTCAGCCATCCATTTAAATGTATCTTTATCATCAAAATTATCAATTTCATCTTGATTTAGAATCTATGTGTCCAAAACAACAATATAAAAGACCATAAATCAACG
>CALFYH010000291.1 GCA_937952155.1 uncultured Saprospiraceae bacterium | reverse complement strand
TAGTTGGGTATTGTAAGACTGTAGTTACTCAAGTCAATCTTAATAATTTTATTTCTATTGGTGCTACTTCCGGTGGTATTTGGAAAAATGGCATTGATACTATTTTTAATAATACAAATTATACAATCACCGATCTTCCAAATGGGATTTCAACTTTGAGATATATTATTGATGACCCTGTTTGTGGTAAGGATACAGCCTTGATCCGCGTAGAGATCAGAAATAGCAACAATGCCGGAAACAATGGTCAGTTTAAGTTTTGTGAAAGTTTAACGACCACATTAGATTTTGATAGTGCTTTAGGAAGCCACGATGCCGGTGGCACTTGGAAAGTCGGAACATCGGGTTTGAATTTAAATCTGTCAGATCCTACCAAAGTAAATGTATCAGCACTTACTCAAGGATCGTATAATATATATCACATTATTCCTTCCAATGGATGTCTTGCGGATACTGCGACCATTCGATTGGATGTAATACCATTTAAATCGGCTGGTACGGATGTGAATACAGACCTTTGTCTTGGTAGTAGTATAAATTTGACCAATCTGGTGACAGCAACCGACAAAACAGGAACAATTTATAATCCAAATAATCATGGTGGCCTTACGGGAACATCTTGGAATACGACCGGACTTATTGCTGGAAATTATACCTTTTATTATGTATTGAGCAATCAATCTCCTTGCCTTCCTGATACAGCTAGGTTGGTTATTAATTTGCAACAATCACTCAATCCAGGTGGTGATCAGGTATCATCTTTTTGTGAAGGGCAGACCTTAATTCTTTCAGATTACTTAGGTGCAGGTGCTGCTACGAGCGGGTCATTTTATTACCAGAATCAGTTAGTGCCAAATGGTATTTTTACGCCAACTGGAAATACCACGGATTTCGTATTTACTTATGAAGTGGGAGATGGTGTGCTGTGTCCAAAGGTACAGGCAATCATTACACTCAAAAAAATACTTAAACCATCAATATCTTTAACTGGATTGGATCGTATATGTGATGGAGATTGTGAAACATTAACCATCAGTCCAACGGGCATACCGCTAACCAGTATTTATCTTAGTGCTTCAAGTGGCAATTCAAGTTTTACACAAACATTGGGACCATCTAATGGAATAAATCCGCTTACTTACGACTTCTGTTCTAGTCAAAATGGACCTTTTTCATTTAAAACTTGGCAACCTGGTAAATCAGTAACTGTAAAAATTGACAGCATAGTGTTTTCAGGAAATGGATGTACATTCACATATAATGAAAACATAACATTCGAAACGAAAGCTCTTCCTACTAAAAATATCAGTCCGACAATTTGTAAATCTGATGACTTTATGCTAGGCGGCGCTATATTCAATGCAGGTACACCAGCAGGCATAGTTCGAATTCCTTCTATAAATGGAGCTTCCTGCGATACAGTTGCTTCAGTTTCTTTACAATTTTATCCTGATGCTATTGGTGCTTATACCGAAATATTTTGTGATCAGACAAAGACGGTAACCATTGGTACTGAAACCTTTAGCTTTACCAAACCTACAGGTAGCACTACATTACTTGGGGCATCCATTAATGGTTGTGATAGTATTGTGATGGTAAATCTAAAATATGAAAAGGTTGTGATTCCAGGAACATATACAGTAGAGACTTGCAATGATGCTTATTCGTTGACTTTGGGTAATATGACCTTTAATAAATCAAATCCTTCAGGATCTGTTTTGCTTTCAGGTGCAGCTGCTCAAGGTTGTGATAGTTTGGTTAATGTGCAAATCAATTTTAAGGAATTTACCATTGCCGAAAGTATAATTTATAATTGTGATGGCAGTAATCCAACATTGAACCTAAATCTTGCATCTCATCCTGGACCTTATCAGGTATCTTTGGATGGAGTTTCTTTAGGGCAAATAAGTAATCTGCCTTATACAATTCCGATTGTTGCAGGAAATCATTTGGTTATTGTCCAGAATCAAGAGGGCTGTACGGATTCTTTTAATGTTGATGTTGAAGACAATAATGGGCCAAATGTCGTACTCAGCCAATTGCCAAATGCAGACGGAACCGTGCAAATTTTCACAACAGTTACAGCAAACTCTATTTACAATTTAAGTTGGTCGCCAGCAACAACACTCAGTTGTAATGATTGTCCCGATCCAGTAGCAAATCCAAGTGAGACCACAACATACACGCTTTCGTATCTTTATGGAAATCAATGTCCTGATCAGCGAAGTATCACTATAGAAAGGATAAATACGACGGTTATTTTACCAGAAATATTTAGTCCAAACGGTGATAACAACAATGATCGGTTTTATGTGCAGCTTCCTGACAAGGTCAATGGCATCGTGACATCAATGAGTATCTACGATAGATGGGGAAATCTGGTATTTATCAAAAAGAATGCCCCTGCAAATTCGCCAGCTGATGGTTGGAATGGTGAGTTCGGAAGTGGCGAAGCCATGCAAGGAGTGTATGTTTATTTGATTTATGTGAAGATAGAAGGCAAAGCTGCAGAAGACGTTTATGCTGGAGATGTGACGCTGATAAGGTAGGGAGTAGCAACAATAACTGATATTTCACAATGATACAGAGAATTTTATTTTTTATATTTTTACTTTATATCAATTGTTCTAATGGACAGACAAATTGCAATATTCTTGTTGATAGCGTTTTGCACATGGCGAAAGAAACTTCAATGTATAGCTCAATAATTAATTGGGACATTTTGACGAAGCAAGTCAAAGTGAAAGCGGAAAACGCAAAAACAATTCAAGAATTGAAGCCAGCTTTTGAGACACTAATTAATGGTTTAAGAGACCATCACGGTAAAATAATTAATGCTAAAGATTTTAGCTATATAGCTTGGTTTACTGACTACAAAAATAAACGGTACATTGACAACAGAATATTTGACAATGAAATATGGAAAATTGTAAATGACACATCGATAAAATTTGAATACAAACTACTTACTCACAGAATTGGATATTTGAAAATTGTTGGCATTGGCCCACTTGTTGACATTCAGAAAGAAGCTGAAAAAATTAGAGCTGCCGTTATTAAATTATCAAAAAACAAAGTTAAAAGTTGGATTATTGACCT
>CALFYH010000290.1 GCA_937952155.1 uncultured Saprospiraceae bacterium | reverse complement strand
GTGATTTCTTTATAACCATCGGTATGAAGTTCTAGGATTTTGACAGGTTTGCTGATGTAGTCTTCGATTGCTTTTAGCAAATCCCGCTCAGCATCATCACAAAAAGCATAGGCAAGTCCTTTTTTCCGTCCTCTGCCGGTACGACCTACGCGGTGCACATAATTTTCAGGATGCTCAGGCAAGTCATAATTGACGACAAAATCTACATCAGGTATATCGATACCACGGGCACTTACATCAGTTGCGATTAGCATCTTTACATTGCCAAGTTTAAACGTATTGAGTACATCCATTCTATCTTGCTGATCTTTGCCACCATGCATGAAGACGGAAGAAACACCTACTCGATCCATCGCAGCTTGTACTCTTTCGCATCTTACTTTGGTACGGACGAAAACAAGAATCTTGCTTTCTGGATTTTCCTTGACCAATCGCTCCAAAAAAAATCTTTTGTCATCCATGGCTACAAAAACCACAGAATGATCAACGTTTTTCGATACGGGATCTTTGGGTGACACTTGGATTCTTACAGGGTTTTTTACCAAGGAATAGGCCAGATCCTTTATTTCATCATCTATCGTTGCTGAAAAAAATAGCGTTTGTCTCTTTCTAGGTAAATATTGAATCAAATCCCTGATATCCTTTATAAAACCGAGATCCAACATATGGTCCGCCTCATCTAGGACGAGCATCTCTACTCTGTTCAGTTTGATAAAACCTTGGTGTCTTAAGTCAAAAAGCCTGCCTGGTGTAGTGATCAGAATATCAATGCCTTTCTCTAGTTTCGCTATCTGAGGTCCTTGTTCTACACCGCCGAAAACCGAAAAGGCTTGAACTCTGGTGTTTTTGCCTAGGATCTGGAAAACTTCGTGGATCTGGATAGCCAGTTCTCTAGTTGGTACCATGACAATACACTTGATGCCGTCTTCTCTTTTGGTATTTATCTTACTATGCAAGATGTGGAGGATGGGAATGGCAAAAGCTGCTGTTTTTCCGGTTCCTGTTTGGGCTACAGCCAATAAATCTTCACCACGCAAGATATTTGGGATACATTTGTACTGAATATCGGTAGGTTTTTTAAAGCCGAGTTTTTCGAGATTATTTTTGATTTCATCCACGAAATGATATTGTGAAAATCGCATATGCCCAATTTGGATGCAAAGTTAGTAAAATTTGACAGAAGGATTTAAAAGAACAAAATGTTACAACGAAAAAGGCTAGCAATTTGTAAATGCTAGCCTCAGGGTTATGTTAGTTAATTGGGGAATATCATTTAATTTGCCTTAAGGTTGTATTCAAGGGCTCTTCTTGCGATCAATTTTCCCATTCTCAGTCCTTCGTCACAATCCATTTTTATATGGACGCCTAATGGTATTCTCGAATATGCATTTTCTTCTCCCATTTGCTTCCAAGTGTTGAAGGTACGTGGTGTACTCAGGAACTCCGTTCGGCCATCGTGGCAATAGTCAGTGAATTTATAATTAGCACCAAAAAATTCTGTAAAAATCTCCGCCATAATTCCACCAAATGTCGAGTGACCTGAAGGATAACCAGGGAAAGGAGGAACAAGACCAGGTGTTCCGACTGCTTCACCTAAGATGGATTTAAATTGTGGGTCGATATATTTCCGAATAAATGTTTCTGGTCTTTCTGTATTATAAATGTATTTTGAATTCCAAGCCGCTACTGCACCATCATTTACGGCAATACCTAACTTGCAAAAGAAATACAAACTTTCTTCCAAATTCATTTTTTCAAGAGACATAACCTGAAGTCCTAATGCAAACAATCTGGCTGGTGGGGAGAATGTCAATCCTACTATGTCATCACTCCAAAACTCAGCTTTCCAACGTTCTTCATAGGTTATATTGGTAACCTGATTATACAATTCAAGATGTTGTTTATAATATTCGCTTGAAGGCGAGGAGCTATATTGTAGTGGCTCTAAACCTATAAGATCTGATTGTTGAGCAGCGAAAGTTCTGACTTTGCCCCAGAATGGGAAAAGTGCCTTGCTTGATGGTGTTGACGGCTCCCATAGACCTTGACCAGTAGGCCTAACATAATCATCTGGAAAAGCATTAAGTGATTGGCTATAACCCTGAGCATCCGAATCCGCATAAGCGATAATTGCATTGGCCACTTGTGTTCCCCAGTTGATGCTGTTTTGAAAAACATCATTGAACATTTTATCACGCAAAGTCAACCGCTGATCTTGCTCTGTTTTGTAGATTAATGCTTTTTGTTCATTTGTTAAATTGGTCATAAAATGCCTGATGGTAGTAGCATAACAAGTATTTAATGCTAGATTCCAGTTGATTTCAGTCGGATCTTGTATGACTGGTAAATTTAGGTTTGGAAGATTATTCTTGTTTGATACATAATTTGGCATTCCGGGAAGGCATGTTTCATAAGCTGCCATATTGATATATCCAAGTGCTCTGCAGGTTGCTGCAGGACGAAAACTTGGCAAATCCTTTTCGATTGTGAGATATACATTTGTCCATACATCGACAATATTTGAATCAAAATTTGCAACTTTGTTTTCTGGTAAATTTTGAACGGTATCAGTGTCTTTTTGACATGAATGCAATAGCAAAACAACAACCATTAGGCCAAAAATTCTAATTTTCATTGGGTGCGATTTAGTGAATATAAAGTTGATATTTACGCTAATGCAAAATATATGCCAAAAATTTATAATGTTTAAATAATTGTTAATAAATGTTTTATATTTTTTATTTTTAAACCTGGTAAAAACTGATAACTTTCCTGAATAGCTTTTATTTGAGATATAATAATTTTTTGTAATGTATATTTTGTTAATATTATGAAATACTATTATATTTGCCCTGAATTCGACCCCAAGAGAATTTGAGCCCTTAAACAATAGGAAGAACCTAAGTCAATAAAATTAAATTTTATACAATAATTTATAATGAAACAGTTTGCACAGTCAATTATTCTTATGCTTTTCATAACAGTAATTTGGAATTTAGGGCAATCACAATCCCGATATTTACAACTTGATCTTAACGGAGGTATTTCAAAACCAATGGGGACTTTTACCAATGATTTTATGTTTGCGGGCCAAGGATATCATGCTGGTGGTGGATTTGACTTTTTTTTCAATAAAATAGGTATAGGTGTTTCAGGAGGATTATTTTCCAATAAAAGCGAAACATTATTCTATGATTATATTAGAGGTAAATATCTCGAAACACCATTAAATATAAACAGTAATCAGCAATGGAGTACAAAATATATCATGGCTGGACCTGTTGTAAAATTTAGTTTTGGAAAGTTTGAAGTTGATTTTTTAGCACGATTTGGTATCAGTCAGATTAATGTACCAAATTTGATTTTTACAAAGGAATTTTTTAATCAAACTTACGAGGTATATCGATTTAGTGGTAGTGAACAAGATTATCAGCTGGCTTGGACTGGAGGGACTAGACTTATTTATAAATTCAATTCTTGGTTGGGATTACAAGCTAAGGCAGATTATTTTGCTACAAAATATGTTAGTGATGTAAATTATAATAATACATATAGAAATGTAGATGATGGCAACAGAAATGGTGTGATGGAGGATTCTGAATATTTTGAATCACAAAAGTTGAATACTTCAGGAAAGACGGATTTGAGTGTTTTGAATTTGAATGTTGGACTTATTTTCCAATTGGGAAGACCTAATAATTCTAAGATTAAGATGATACCAAATGTTTCTGAAGAAACTAAAGCGGAGGAGCATAATCCTGAATTGGTTACTGAAGATGAAGAAAAAGCAACTAATCCGAATTTTGAAGAAAAAGAAGTTGGCAATTCTGTAATTTTAACCGAAAAAGATAAGGTTGAAAATGAAGTTGCAAATAAATCTAATGTTAAAACTAATGTGACAATAGCAGAGGAAAAAGAAATTCCTTTGGTAAACGCAGAAGAGGAAAATGAAGCAAAATTGGGAGAAGAACAAAGGGCCAAAGAAGAACCAGTGCAAATTCCAACGACTAGTTACGACGCACCTGAAGCTAAATATGACGCAGAAGCAGCAGAATTTTTATACAAAGCTGGCGAATCATACTTTGCGATGAATGATTTTGAAAATGCACTTCCATGCTTCAATAAACTTAAAGCGGATCCAAATTACCCTAGATCAAAATATATGTTTGCATTGTCATTATGTGCGATGGGCAATTGTGATGAAGGCAAACGAGAATATAAGGAATTTGCAAAGACTTATAAAGAAGCAGATGCTCGCACGTTGGAGATAATATTTGCATCACAATTTGAAAGATGTGGCGGTATGCTTAAAGCTAAGCAAAAATCTGAACGTGCGAATGAAATAGTTGATCCTTCCACAAAGAGTAACTTAGGTAAAGAATATAAAATCCAATTTATAGCAATCAAAAAACCAGACGCAGCTTTTCCTGGTGTTGCAAAAGTGGGAACCATCGAGACTGAATATTTTCCTAACAAATCTGTGTACAGATACACCATATCTGGATTTGGAACAGTGCAGGATGCCGCTGTAGATCTTGCCAAAGTACGCAAAATGGGTTTCAGAGATGCCTTCATAGCTGTATATGAAAATGGAAATAGGGTAAATACCATCTATCACAAAAGATAAAAAAGAGTTCTTAATATTGCATAAAGGAGAAGGCGGATAATCTGTTTTCTCCTTTTTTATTTTTTATTGCATGCTTTAGGCAATGAATATTAAGAGACATTTCGATCCTTCCACTGAAAAGATGATGGGAAAATTGCATGCCATCCAGATAGAAAAATATGGATGAAATAAAAGAAAAATGAAGGTATGAAAAACTCCATAGCTTGAGAATTATCTAAGGAAGCACTGAGTTTATTAAGGAAAATGTAATCTGTAAATAGTTTGGTACAAATAGCTATCATACCGAGCCATAATATCGGTTGCACCCAAATTCCTACTAAGAAACTAGTGCAAATAAAAGTGCTGAAAATAAAAACGAAAGACTGAATGGCCACGACTTTTTGATTGGTAGAATGCCTTGATTTGGATGCCCATCTTTTGCGTTGTTTGAAAAAAGCGTACCAGTTTTGTTCTGGTTTGGTATAAACGATGGCATCATTGGATTGTGTAAATTTGATGGAATCTGGACAGATTGATGCAAACTTTTGAGCCAGAAAAACATCGTCACCTGACGCCAGATGATTATTTCCATCATATCCATTCACTCTATAAAATCCAGCTTTGGTAAACCCAACATTGGCGCCATTCGCCAAGTAAAATTTCTTTTTGTTAATACCATATGATGTAATTGCCATAGTTGCAGCAAAATCGAGCCATTGGAAATTTTCAATAAAACTTCGTCCTCTAGTAGGTAAAACTAAACCGCATGACATGGCAATTTCTTTTGAATCAAATGCGGCTGAGTGTGTGATTAACCATTTAGATGAAACAATACTGTCAGCGTCGGTGCAAAGGATATTTGGATGTTTTGCCACCGAGATACCATAATCCAAAGCTGCTTTTTTACCTTGACCTGGTGATGTAAATAAACTCACTATAGTGAGTGAATTTATAAAGCTACTGACAATCTTTGAAGTATGATCAGTGCTGTGGTCATCTACAACTATTACTTCAAAGTTGGGATACGTATTATTTAATATACTTTCTAAACATGTTCCAATGAAAGAAGCTTCGTTTCTCGCTGCTAACACGACAGAAATAGGAGGAAAAGTATCTTTTTTTTGTTCAATAGGAGCTTGCTGAGACCAATTGTAATAAATTTTGGATATCAGGAAGATGTAACCTATACATAAGCATGCTCCAACAAAAAAAATGATACTCAAAACAAGTTATTTGAACATATCATCATATTCGTTCGATTTTTGGGGATTTGGTGCTTGCTTTGCTTGCTTTTGCAAAGGTGGCAATTCCAAAAAGCTATCATCCTCTACCACTTCTTCATACTCTGTATAGGTATTTCTTTCTTTTTCGGCTTGCTCCATGACTTTACCTATTGACCTTTTGCCCAGAGCTTTTAGCAGTAAAAAACCACATACAAAAGGATATCCCAATACTACTAAAATTACAGATATTATACCTAAAACTGTGTTGTTTTTCAATAATTCCCAAAGGTATTTAAGAAAGTTTACCACAATCTTATAGTCTATAATCAAAGTAATGATCAATAAAATAGGTGCTACCCAAGATAAAAGCCAAAATAATCCTTTCGCTAAAAAGAAGAATGCAGTAAAGAAAATGGTTAGAATTAATAATGGACCAAGAAAACCAAAGGGACTATTACTACTTCCTACTTTGAATTCTTTGTATTGAGTCATGATTGTCAAAAATTTGATTAATTAAGTTACAAAGGTATAAACGTATTATGATGGTTACAAGTTCTTTTGACTAATATATTAATTTAATCGCCAGATTGATAAAATTTATAGTTTAAAAATTAACTTTAAGTAAAGAAAATGTAACTTTGTTTGATAATAATGTAATATGTACAAACATCTTTTGAATCCTTTAGATTTGGGCTGGACTACTTTGAAAAATCGGGTACTCATGGGTTCGATGCATACGAATCTAGAAGAAATACCTGGTGGTTTTGAAAAATTGGCACAATTCTATCGAGAAAGAGCTCAAGGCCAAGTTGGATTGATAATCACAGGTGGTATATCCCCAAATGAAGAAGGATGTACATCTGCCATGGCTGCAAAACTAAGCACAGAAGAAGAAATTCCAAATCACAAACTCATCACAGAAGCGGTGCATCATGAAGGTGGTAAAATATGTATGCAAATTTTACATACTGGCAGGTATGGTTATCATCCGAAGATTGTAGCTCCATCGCCATTACAAGCGCCCATCAATTTTTTTAAACCCAAAGCGCTTACAATTGATGACATAGAAAAGACGATATCTGATTATGTACAATGTGCACTATTGGCTCAAAAGGCAGGCTATGATGGTGTGGAAGTAATGGGATCGGAAGGGTATTTGATCAATCAATTTATTGCAAAACGCACCAATATTAGAGAAGATGAATATGGCGGCTCTTACGAAAACAGAATAAAATTTCCTATTGCAATTGTACAACAAATGCGTAAGGCTGTTGGTGATCATTTTATAATTATTTTCAGACTTTCTATGCTCGATCTTGTGGAAGACGGATCGTCTTGGGAAGAAGTGATTGCATTGGCGAAAGCAATCGAAGCAGCAGGTGCAACAATGATCAATACTGGTATAGGATGGCATGAATCAAGGGTACCTACGATAGCAACAGTCGTTCCAAGAAGAGCATTTTCATGGGTGACAAAGCGACTCAAAAAAGAAGTAAACATCCCGCTCAT
>CALFYH010000289.1 GCA_937952155.1 uncultured Saprospiraceae bacterium | reverse complement strand
GTTTTACCTGTGCCCGTTTCCATCATGATATCTATGATATTGCTTTTAGGATCTGGCATTTCTTTTATGCCATTTCTCCTTTGTCGGGCATATATATTGTCAAAATACATTCCAAAAGGCAACATTTGACTTACCAAAATATTGCCTTGCTTCTCTATCTTGTTATATACTGGATTGATATAATTTTTATCCATTTCTAAAACAGGGTGCAACCCCAAATTTTCAAAAACAGCCAATGTGCTTGCTACAGCACTTTCCTGATGAGACAGGTTTTTCTCAAAATTAAATCCCTGCATCATTCTTTATTTTTGCTATTAAACTTTTTATTTTCTTTTAACGACTTCACTTCGTCTGATTTTAATTTGCGCTCTATTTTTTTAATGTCGTCTTCCGGTGGTAAATTTTCTGGAACAATTCCTCTAGACAATAAAGTGTTTCTAACAGTTTTGTTGTTAATGATATGTTCTTGAGAAATCTGTCCTTCTGTATACATTTTTTTTTGCTTTGCATTAAAAATGGTTATCTCAGTCGCAAAATCTTTGGCTTTAAGCAAAATAGTTGGCATAAAATCGGCTAAAGGCTTATTGGCTATACCCCATTTATTTTTCATTTGTTGGGTAGTTTTGTTAAATAGTGCTTGATCTCCTTTACTTCTAATCAAGGCAAAATTTTCATTGCCGCCAGTTTGTTCAAAAATAATATGTGAAAGTTCTTTTTCGGTTTCGGCTAATTTATTTCTAGCTTGTACTCGCTCAGATGCTAACATTTTTTGCTCAATCAATTCTGCTCTTCGGGTCTGAATAGCAAAATAGGTTTGAGCAAAAGCAATTTGTTCTTTTCGTGGGTCGCCATTTTGTGCTATTAAATAACAAGCAAAACGAGTGAGCATAAGGTCGTCAATTTGCTTATGTGCTCCTGAACCAATTTCAACCATTTTCCCGACCTCGGCAAAATGGTCTAAAATATTTTGTTCAGATATTTCACAAGCAGTTTTTGCTTTGCTTATTACATTTTGAAAATTATCCCACTTCTCATAACCCAATAAATGCTGCAAATCTCTAGCAAACCAAAATTCAACGCCATCTTCAGTTTGGTGCAAAAAATCTTCAAAATTTTCTGTGAGCTTATAAATGATTTCTTTTTTCATACTAGTATCTTGTTATAAAGTCAATATCACTTTTTTTCTTATTGTTGTAAGTTTTTACGTTTTCTGCTATCTCTCGTAAATTCTTACTTTCCATGTGATAACCAAATGCAACAATGCTCTTTGGCTCAAAATGCTTGTCTGCATCAATCTTTTCTAACAATGATTTCAAATGATTGGTTATGAAACCTTTATGCATCAAATACAATTTATTATTGCCATAATAAGCGCTGTAACCACTTAAATCTACCCTTTCTAGCTCTTGTGTCAATGGTATGCCATCATAGGTCTTCCATGTGGTAAGCAAAGCATTGATGTCGTCATCTGTAAGCTTTCCAGCATCAAAAAGCGTTTGCGAACTGTCAAACTGCTCTGCTTCAAAATTGTAATCCTCCCAGATGGGTATTGTTTCAAAAATTTTGAAACCCAGGTCTTGGTGCTTAAGCGATTTGATTTCAGCCTTGAGTTGTTTTATTTTTTCTTCCTTGCCTTCTAAATCTAATTCCCCTTCAATTTCTTTTAATTCCGTTTCCTTTTCGGTTATTCTGTTTGGAATCAATAAATCTTTGGTTTTTTTAGCTGCTCTTATAATACGTTCCTTTGTTATTTCAAATATTGTTGGAGTATCAATGCCTAATTCTTTTTTAACAAAATTGAAACCAACCTTATTTTGTTTTTGGTCTATCAATTCGGGTATTTGAACCAAAATGAATTTTCTACTTCCACCATCTTCACTATTAATTTGAAACAATGAATCACCAGTTGTTCCGCTACCTGCGAAGAAGTCCATAATAATAGAATCTTTTTCTGTAGCAACTTTTATTAGGTTATTGAGTAACTCAATCGGTTTGGGAAACGAGAAAACCTTTTTTCCAAATATCTTTTCTACTTCAGCAGTTCCCCTTCTACTCGAAAATTCTTTATCAGCTAGGATTGAACGAATCAACTTTTCAGATGTTCTCATTTTCTGAACAATTCTGAATTCTTCGTCTTCTGTCAAATAGCCAACGATTTCATTGTTTAGCTCTCCTTGTGATTTTTCTTTACCCCAACGCCAAACAAACTGAACGCCATCTTTAACAGATTTTGGAGGATAAATTTCTATATGGTCATCGTTTTTAGTTAAACTGATTTCATAGAACTCTTCTCCTAATTCCGATAATTTTTTTTCAGGATTTAAATAAAATGGATAGTATAGATTTTCACGATTTTCAGGTGTAAAAGCCACATTACTATTATATAAAGGGTGAACATTAAAGCCACCTTTTTCGTCTTTGAAATTAAATCTCTTGTTCTTTTCTTCTAAAAGATTTGTTTCTGTTTTGTTTCGTTTGTTTGCATAGAAAATGCAGTATTCGTGCATTTTGCCGATATGACCGTAATCTCTTGCATTTGGTGTTGAATTGATGATAAAAGCTCCAATAAAATTTTCTTCACCAAATACTTCATCCATTAAAAATCTGAGTTGTGTAACTTCATTATCATCTATAGATACAAAAATTACTCCTTCATCTTTTAATAGTTGTTTGGCTATATAAAGTCTTGGGTATAAAAAGGTCAGCCAAGCGGAATGACTGTTACTTTTTTGTTGCGTGAAATCTAAAATCTGTTTCGCTTTTTCTGCATCCACGCCAATCAAATTTTGCAATTCCTTTACTGTGAATTTTCTATCGTCTTGATATGTGAACCCATCACTTCCTGTGTTGTATGGCGGGTCTATGTAAATCATTTTCACTTGTTCGTAATAGGCGTTAGCAAGGTGTTTCAGCACTTCCAAGTTATCGCCTTTTATTAGCAAGTTTTCAGCGTGGATGTTTTCAGGTTTGCTGTTGTGGGTTTCGTCTGCTTTCAGCAAGGTGGTAGCTGGATCGCTAGCCAAAAGCCTAGCATAAGATTTGCCCAGCCAGTCTAGGCCATAACTCTCGGCAGAAAAATTGATTTCTTTTTCTGTCAGGTTATTTTTAAATTTCTCAAATTGAAAATTACCTTCTTTGTCAAAGCATTGTGGAAAGTTAGCTCTCAATACTTCCAAATCTTTGTTTGGCACTTTTATATCATTTGTAATTTTTTGATCCTTACTCATTATTCTCCTTTTTTATATCGTTGTCAATCAAGAGGTCTTTCACGTTTACGCTCAATATTTTGGCTATGTGGTAAAGCACCTCAATACGTGGTTGTTGTCTATTTTGCACATAAGCATTTACCATATTGTAGCTTTTGCCTAATTGCTCAGTAAGCCAAGTTTGCTTAATGCCTTTTGCGTCCAGCACTTCTTTTATTCTGTTCATTTGCCTAAATGATGTCAATTCGCAAAGATAGTTTTGATTTATAAAGTATCTCATTTTGTAAGATAAAAAATATTCAAATTCCTGACAAGATGCTGTCTCCCCTGTCGCCTATTCTGTAAGGAAAATCATGTAATCCTACCTATTAGAGATCATTTGCACATATTTTCTTTATAATTTCTGAAAGCGATTATACCACAATCTACCATCTTGATCCGTCGCCATCAAGAAATATTGTCCTATCGGCAGATGTACAAGATTGATCGTTTGCAGTTCTAGATTTGGGTCAACATCCAGATTTAATATTTTTTTACCTTGGAAATCATACAGCACAATGCCAACTAACTCCTTCTGTTGTATATAAATTTGCTCTGTCACAGGATTTGGGAATATTTTGATCTCACCTTGTAATACTTCATTGACAGAAGTCAATTTATCACACTGGCCTTCGGTAAATTTAATAGAAATATCATCATCACTATAACATCTTAAAGACGGCAAACTTCCAAAACAATCTGGTGGTGTGATGTATCCGTTATTGCCGAAAAGTTTATACTTAGAACCAACATGCTGGATAATGGTATCCATAAAATGGCCTGCCTGATTAAATACATTTTTGGTAATAAATCTTTTTAAACTCACTCCATTTGTTGAAACAATAGAATCTACTTGCTTTATTACCAATTTAAAAGGATTGCCATCAATAATATATTGTTCAAAAGGCTGCAGCAAGGAAAATGGACTATAATAAGGATACTTTTTAGAAATATAATAAGTAACAGTATCACCTACATTTGCATCAAAATTGTACAAAAGCTTCCAAGCATTTTCTTCGTAAAAATACATTTTGTTTTCCTTACTAAAAACGACAATCTCACTCTCAGGGAGATAGATGCCATCTGAAGTCACGCCTATTATACGACACAACCTGTTGTTTATCAATGTGTCGCGCATTACCTTGGTAATATCAATTTTTTGGCTACACCCGACATCAGCAAAATCACCTTTATAACTACTGCTATACCAGGTCGTGGTGAGATCCATGTCAGTGGTGTCTATGGTTGGAAAAATGATCCAACAATCATCGGGTGCCGCATCACTTTTATACAATCTTTCATGCTCATTATAAATACATACCACTTCTGTTCTTGCGACATCTAAAAGAGAGCACGGTGAATAATCTACAAAAGGTTCAAATAGTCTTCCAATACCTTCGATCCACACAACTGGTTCACCACTATCTAGCTCACCATTTATTAAACATTGCAAGGTCAATCTTTTTCTTATAACTTGATCCAATAATGATATCGAATCAACTTTGGTGACTATCAAATTCCTCAAACCATCTGTATAAGATATTTTTATACTATCTCCTAATTTCAGATTCATATCATAAAGTGTAAGTTCTGCAGCGAATAGCGATAAATATTCATAAAATCGATTGTCTTTTTCTCTAAAATATCGGTCAGTACCTGTAAAATTTGTACCATCCTTCTCGTCAGAAATCAAAAGTTCAAAATATTCTTGACCTGCATAAAAGAGCGTCGGTGTAGAAGCAAATTTCCACCTTTCCATCTTAGTTTGTGGACTAAAAAAATCACGAATGACAACATATCTTATTAGATTGGTATCCAAAATAGGTAAAAGAGAATCCAATAAAACAGGTACACATTCTCTATTAATCTTACTATAATTTAGGTCAGTACTTTGAAAACATCTGAAATATCCTTGCTTATCAATTGAGATATAAGGGCCGAAGGAGCCAAAGAATCCGTGTGCTGATGACCCGATATTTTCTACAATATCAAATAATCCATGCCCAAATTCATTGCTTCCTTGAAGGGACTTTACACCAAATTTTTTCAACATTTTACCTTCTGAAGAAAAAATATTATCAACTTTTTCAATGATCAGTTGATAAGTAGGTAAAACAGGTTTTGTAGTTCCTTCATTAAAAGTAATATCGTAAAAGTATGCCAGTGAAGGTATTTTGTATTGAATGGTATCCCCTAATTTAGCATCAAAATCATAAAGTAAATGCGATTGACCATTTTCATAAAACATCATTTTATTGTTTACCA
>CALFYH010000288.1 GCA_937952155.1 uncultured Saprospiraceae bacterium | reverse complement strand
TACTACAGGCATCATTCTGATCAAAGATATGACGACCAATAGCGAAGGCAGCAAGGACCTGACATCTGAAACCAGACCATACGAAAGCACTTACCGGATAGAAGTGATCGGGCATAAAGATGCCTACATGACACTCGAAGCCATCAGGGACGATATCAGGACAACAATGATCGGATATAGAGATAGTATCATCACGCTCATAGACTTTGCAAGAGCTTACAATGATGGCAATGATGTAGCTGAAGTGAAGCGATTTATACAGGATTTCACCATAATTTATAAATAAAAGCAATATGCTAGTAAAATTTCTCAAACCATATACAGTATTCAATGTAGGCGAAACCACAGATATGATGCGCTCCAAAGCTGCTGAACTCAAAGCTCAAGGCATCATCACTGATGATCCAAAAGAGATCAGAAAAAAAACCGACAAATCAGATAAGCCAGACAAAACGGTGGTCCCGACCCAAAAGGACACAACAGTAAAATAATTTTTTCATTAAACACATCCAATAAAATAAAATGGCAACGACAGGAATTTACAATGGTACATATTTCAGGCTTTTTCATAATGGAACAGCCTTCGCAGATAGCACCGAGTGTACACTCAATATCACAGCAGAGATGCGTGAGACATCTAGCAAGGACATCGTAGGTGGATGGAGAGCCGTAGAGCCAGGTCAAAAGGCGTTTACAGCTTCCACATCTGTATTGGTCAGGACCACTGGCCAAAATGGAAAATTTGCAGTAGATAAACTCATCGCAGGTACTGTATTCGACCTAGTAATGGGCAATGATGTGACAGGTGACTGGGAGCTTGCAGGACAAGCCTATCTATCATCTGTATCTATCACGGCCACCAATAAGGAAAACGTGACAGGTGAATTCCAATTTGAAGGTACCGGAGCACTCACTAGTGCACTCACAGCATAAGAAAACACATGTGGAGATGTACAGCAGTATGTCTCCACTCTTTATTAATTTTTTAAATCAAAATATTGTAGTGTATGAAAATCGGTAATGTAGAAGTACAACCAAAAATAACGACGATGGTAGCGCTAAACTATGCATCATCGCAAGGAATACCAGCTTTAGAATTATTCAGCTGGATGCCTAGGCAAATGACTCCTTTGCAGTATATAGGTCTTTTTGTAGCAGCTTGTGATGGTAAGATTACTATAGATCAAGTATCAAAAGAGATAGACACCAATCCCGATTTGTACGGCAATATTGTCCAAGCTGTAGTAAATGAGATCATAGACCCAAACAAAGGAGCGGAGACGACAGAGTAAGTAGTGATGGTGCAGGTGATGCGCTCACTTATTATGAGCTACGTGACCAAGCATATTACTACGGACTAAAGCCATCAGAATATCTCGAAGCTCGCATACCTGATATCATCGCTTATGTCCGATCCGCTAGCCGTAGAGCTGAATCCTTGAGCCGAGAGCAATGGTCTGTGATGCGATACCAGACAGCTGTATTGATGCAGATGATGCAAAATGGCAAATCTAGACCTATACAGCCGACCGATATTTTGAAATTTGCTGATGAGCAAGTAGAAAGTATCAATGACAAACCAAAAGCGCTTACCAAGGAGCAATCTGATAAAATGGATGCAGCATATCAAAGATACTTAAATAGAAATTTAAAATGGCATTTAGCTTAGGAAGTGTATTTATAGAAGTAGGAGCAAGGAATGATGGATTGCGTCGAGATTTTGCTCAGACTCAAAAAATCATGAATGGCTTTAAGTCATCTGTATTGTCATTTGCTGGTCCACTCACTGCAGCACTTTCATTATCAGCTTTGGGTGCCAATGCTGTGAGTACTATCACCAACTTTGAGCAAGCTGTAGCAGATCTTGGTTCTATTGCTGGAAAATCTACAAGCGAGATGCAAAAGCTCACGGCATCCGCTATAAAAATCGGTGCTGAGTCTTCATTTACTGCTACACAAGTGGTACAGCTGCAGACCGAACTTGCCAAGCTAGGATTTAACGAAACCGAAATACTAAACTCTACCAAGGCCATTGGAGATTTCTCGGTGGCTGTAGGTACTGATGCAGCAAGTGCAGCCGCGCTAGGTGGTGCCGCATTGCGATCATTTGGGCTAGATGCATCTAAGGCAGATGCCGTAATGAATACATTGGCTATTGCCACTACAAAGTCTGCATTAGATTTCTCCAAATTACAGACTGCTTTACCTTATGTGGGTACAGCCGCCAATCAGATGGGTATATCTCTAGAAAAAACCACTGCCATACTAGGACTTCTAGCAGACCGCGGCGTGAGAGCGGAGACAGCAGGTACATCACTCAGAGATATAATGCTGGATAGTGCCAAAAGTGGTCTCACATTCGAACAATCATTGGCACGTGTGTCCAATAGTCAGGATAAGCTAAAAACAGCTACAGATATATTTGGTAAAACATCAGCAGGAGCGGCTGTAATCATTGCAGAAAATAGCACTCAACTGAATAGACTACAGGCATCCATCACCAATGTAGATGGTGCACTCAAAACAATGACAGACCAAAGGCTAGACACTGCAAAGGGTAAATTGGAGCTCTTGACATCTGCATGGGAAGGATTTATATTGTCTGTTGATAAAGGTGATGGTGTTTTCAGTAGGTTTGCAAAATCGGCACTTAGCACCATGACTGATCTTATAGATGATCTGCAGACTATCAATGATAAGGGATTCGAAGGTTTACAAGAAAAAGGTCGTAAAAGTCTTGCTGCATCTGTAAAACAGGATAAATTAAATAAACTAGGTGCTACCACAGGACAGCGTTCTATAAGGGGCACAGGATATGGAAAATCATTCCAAGATGAACTAAAAGGAGCAACACAAGTACTCGACTCATTAAAAGAGCAGTTGAGCAATACTAACGTAGAGAGTGCAGAATTTAAGCAATTGCAAGCCGACATTGCATTTTCACAAGCGAGAGTAAATGATCTCACTGGCAAGTACACAGGTATAATAGACAATAATACCAAATCAACTACTAAAAACAACACTGCCACAGGTGCGACCATAAAACAATTGCCTACCCTTGAGCAGCAAATATCTGCTGCTCAAGAGCGCATCAAACAACTATCCATCGCCTACCAATCCAATCCGAGCAACTCACTACTCAAAAACATCAATAGTGAGATCAGCAAGCTGAAAGAGAAAGAAGGCATACTGGCAGCATCGGAAGCCATGATACAAAGGCTATCTGGTGTGCCGCCTACATTTGTGATCAAAGGCAGTCTGGATTTTCCAATCGATGATATACGCACCGACGTACAGACCAAACTTGCTGAGATAGATGCATTCATAGAGCTAGGTATAGATACAGATGGAGTGGATGCAAAGATAAGTGTACTATCGTCTGCTATCAAGACGGCATTTGCGCAGACAGGAGACATCACAGATCCATTGATCAAAGACCTGCAATCAAAACTCAAAGCCCTACAGCCGCCTACATTCAAGGTGATAAAAGGTGGATTGTTTGATTTCGAGAATGCTGATATATTCGATGATCTCAAAAAGAAACTCGCTACCATAGACCTGAAGGCATCAGTAGGACTTGACATAGATGTGCGTGGTGAGAAGTTGGGAGCGATCAATAGTGCGTTATCACAAATAGTCGAAGATGGTAATGTCACTGCTGATGTGATGAGCAAAATTAATGCAGCGCTCTCTAAGATAGGTGCTAATCCTGGTATCGGTACAATGTCAAATAGTGTGAGTGGTTTGCTCAAATCATTCGAAGCTGCGAGTGGTATAATTGGTCCTTTAGATCAATTATTTACGCAATTTTACAATAATCAAAGCGCAGCGCTAGATGAGAAAACCAATAAACAAATAGAATCTATTGAGCTTACATCTGCATTAGAAAGAGATACAATCGAAAAGTCATTGCTAGGTGAAGATGATAAATCTAAGAGACTCAAAGCAATAGAGGAAGATAAAGCCAAAAAGCTCAAAGCAATAGAAGAAAAAACTGCCAAAGAACGTGCCGCCATAGCTCGAAAAACCGCCATACAAAACAAAATACTTGGTATATTCAATGCCACGGTGAGTATGTTCGAAGGTGTGGCAAAAGCGATAGCATTAGGACCAGCAGGATTGCCTTTGGTGCCGTTTATAAAAGCTATCGGTGCCCTAAACATTGCCGCCATAGCATCCGCACCACTGCCATCGCTTGCCATCGGTACCAACTATGTCAAGTCTGATGGACTCGCTAAGCTACACAAAGGAGAAAGCGTAGTACCGGCACGTGTCACAGGTCACTATACACAAGGTGCTAGGATGCCACAGCAAAATGATAATAGCGTGATCATCAGAAATGGTGATCTCAAGATCATGACAGACTATAGTATTCACCTAGATAAGAGACTCCGAGGCGTAGCATGAGAATACTAAAATCCATACATAGGACCAATAACAATAATGTCTTTACCATCATCATCTATGATAGAGAAGCAGTATCTGATCCTGAGATAGAGTTCAAGTGTAGCGATGATTTTTTCAAAATAAAACAAGAAGGCGCTCCTGATGATCCATATAAGCGCATCGTACCTTCATCGCTTTCATTCACAGTACTGTACGGATCACCAGAATACACCACTACGCAAGAAAATGCCGTACAAGATTTTCATAATGCGCTGACAAATAGTTACGAAGGTAGATTTTATGTCACAGTGACAAAGGCCGCAAGTAGTTTTGCTTTCATGGGCAAGATATTGCCAGATGTAGGTGATTATTTGCTCGATAGATATGGTGATTTTGTAGTGACGGCCATAGACGGCATCACCGATCTGCAAGATATAGAGTACCGACCAGATACATACACTGACCTTACAGCAGAAGCCGCGATCCAGACAGCCACATTTGCGGATCATTTTCGCAATATCCTAGAAAAGATAGACACAGTAGATTTCTTTAAAAATGTGCTCAATGATGCGAATATCAACTACCCATTGTACTCTACTGCAAACAACTGGACGGAAGTCAACAGCGTCGCTGGCGATATATGGCAACAGGTAAAGGTGCGCAATTACTGGTATGAGCAAATATCACCAACTTATAGGAAATACAAATCATGTTGGGATGCATTGACGGATCTACTTACAGGGTTTAATGCCAGAGTGGTCTATGATGGTATGTATCATTTCGAGCAGTTGGGCTATATGGACAACTTACCAAGCAATATCACTACCCGACAATATCTCATACAACCAGGTGGACTTCTTATAGATGGTTCACCACTTACCAAGGTGCAGCACAACTATGATAGTGATAATAATCTACTAGCCGCTCCCAATATAACACAAAGAAGGCTGCCAGCTTTCAAAGCTGTAGTACTAGAGCAGAGCAAATCATTCTTTAATTATATAAATGGGATGATCATAGGTAGCGACAATGCAGGGCCGCACTATTTTGGTTGGATCATCGCTACGGGCAATAAACTGATATCTCAATTATTCCTAAATATAACAGGCACACCTTGGACAGATATCACTTATCAGTCCACGATGACTATAGTACACACACTAGTAGTGGAGATATCTATAGGTGATTATTATTTGGTGGCTGATGATCCACTATACAACAATACACTAAACCTGACGATAGACAATAAATATTTCATAGCGCAAGGTGGCACTGTACCGACGCTCAACTGGTCCTTAGTACCATCGCCTATCACTATAAAGATATCAAAGACATTTGTAAACCAAGGAATCGACACCTATAAAGCATGGATAGATGCTATACGCAATACAGCGCTCATCATACAGAGCAATGAGATACAAGCTGAAGGTAAATTGCGTATAAAAATAAACTCATTTGTCAGTACTCGAAACAATACAGTAATATCTAGCTTCCCACGGCTAATTTTACCCTTTTTTTTCAGCTGCACCATTATATCCTAAACAGTATTAGATGGTATTGCAAAACCTATTCCAATATTAGTGCCTCCATTTACATCAGGAACTGAAGCATTAACACCTATCACTCTTCCTTCTAGATCGGAAGAGCACACGTCTGA
>CALFYH010000287.1 GCA_937952155.1 uncultured Saprospiraceae bacterium | reverse complement strand
TGGATTTTGTGTAGAAGTGTCCACATACATTTGTCGCCATGTGTTGCCTCCATCCGTAGTATAATGACAGTAGCCATCAGAAAGCAATACTCTATCCGGATTGTTTTGATCTACATCCATGCCCCAAGCTACACCCATGGAGTAATACCAAAATGCAGATTCATACCCACCAGCCCAACCGGAAGTCATATTGTCTGTAATGTTAAAAGTATTGGTCCAAGAGTTGCCTCCATCGACAGATTTATACACAAAAGGAGCATTGGTATCATCTTCGGCAGTAGCCCAAATGATATTTGCATTGTTTTTAGCATTATCTACCCAAAGGATTTTATAATTTGATGGGATATTGCTTCTTATTTTTTGCCAAAAAGTTTGGGTTTCGTATTTCAAACGATAAATACTTTTTACTTCATCTTTCACGCTGCGAGGATCATTCCATGGTGCCAGATAATCTTGATGCGCCGTGACACAATATAAGGTGATTTCTGCTCCATCCTTGGCATGAGTTAGGTGGAAAATGCCTTCACCAGAAGGGATTCCAGACAGTGATGCTACATTAAAATTGAGGCCATTATCACGACTTACCAAAAGGCCTTCATTAGTACCGATGATGATCGATTCATTATCCCAAACTACGCCTGCTATTCTAATGATACCTGTACTAGGGATGTAAATCGTTTTATAGGAAATGCCACCATCGTTTGAAAAAAATATTTTATCATATTCATTGATGATTATATTTTGGGTGCTTTTGGGATCAGCACTAATGAAATGTATGCCTGTAGATGATGGATCATTTATAGCAAACCAATGTGCTCCACCATCGACGCTTTTTACAGGTATGCCTTTTGCAGATATAGGAGCATCTTCGCTATTGTCTATAAGCCTATGCACAGCGTAGAGCACATTTGGATCAGCAGTAAATTGTACTTTTGATTTTGTAGTACTTACTAACTTTTGATTATCAATCAATTGCCATTTTTTACCGCCATTAGTTGTCTTATAAACGCCAGCCATATCACAATTGACAAACATGGTCGTTGTGTCATGTGGACTTAAAGATGGGGCATACATATATCCACCACCACCAGTACCCATTGCCTGAAAAGCTGAGATCTGACCAATACTGATACTATTAAAAAGCAATGAACAAATACATAAAAGGATTATTTTCTTCAGGCTGATTTTGTTGGTTTTATCCATGTGAATTCCGGTTTTGTTTATTTTTTGATAATAGCACACTTAACAAATCTTTTTCTACTTACTTGGGTTTGCAAAATCAAATATGGAAAATGTGGTGCGAATATAATGAATGTATTGAAAATTATATTATTGACTTTCTAGAGTTTGAAATTTTAATTTTTTGTAAAAAAATAAAGGTAATTTTCTAACCTTTGATGCTTTATAGACGACATACGAATAGAACGATAAAACAATATCTTATGAAAACCCAATTTTTAGCTTTGTTACTGATGGCAAGTATGATTGGACTGTCATCTTGTGGGAAGGAAGTACCACCAGTTTTTGAAGTTTATGTCACTTTCCTAAATGCAGAAGGGTATGACCAGATTGCAATTGATCCAAACTATATTCGCTATGGCGCTTTAAATCATGAGACAAAAAGACCATCTGGTGGAGGGACGCTTTTTTTTGATAGAGATATAATTAATATTCTGAAGGAAAAATTTCTTCAAAAAACATTTATAACCAGTGTCAGTAAATCTATAGGAAGTGTTGAATTTTTTGCACTTGATATTACCATGATTCTTGAAAAACAAGGAATCACCTTTACACATCATGTTCATAACAACAATGGTACTTTTCAAGTGGATTTTGCACCAGAAAATGGTGAAGCTTATGAACTTAATTTTGTAATTGATATTAAAAATTCATTGATAAAAAATGGAGATCTTTATGATTTTGTATTGGGTGGTGATTCTAAGGTGATCATCACAAAGTATTGACAATTCACTCATGGAATTAAACGCAATCATATCGTCGTGCAAAAACAAAAGCCTCAAAGACCAAAAGACTTTGTATGAATATACCTATCAGAAATTATTTCATGTGAGTCTGAGATATACCAATTGTGGTCATGATGCTGAAGAAGTTTTCAATTTGGCCATGTTGAAAATATTTAGGCATATTATAGAAGATCAGTCTAAAATCAAAAATTATTTGGGTTTTTGTACCAATATTATACGCCTTACAGCAATAGATCAATATAGGTCAAAACTTTCACCAGTGCTTTATAATACGGATGCACTCTATGAAAATAATCAGGATTTGTATTTCGATAATGCTTTTAGCAATCTGGATGTGGAAGATATTTTCAAGTTTATCCAAAACTTACCTGATAAGGAGCGAATTGTATTTTCGATGTTCGAAATAGATGGATTTAGTCATAGGGAAATTGGTAATGAACTCAATATCAATGAAAATTACTCAAAATGGCTATTGTATAATGCAAAAAAAATATTAAAAGAAAAATTAAGTCTTGACGGAATAAAATCATTTTCAAAATGAAGACATTTAAAGATAAAATAATCAATTATAAAAAGCAGCCCGATCCTTCATCATGGGAACGTATTTTGCCAATTGTAGAAGCGCAAAACAATCAAGGCGAATCTTCTAAAATCAAAGGTCTTTATAGTAGATTGCCTAAGACCTTGTTGCTATTACTTTTATCCTTGTGTGCGCTAGGATTTTATACTTTTGAAAGGACAAAATCAAAAGAAGGTATGATATCTGATGTTAAAAAATCGAATCAACAAATAGTAATAGATGAGAGATTGGTAGCAAATGAACATTCGGACATAAACTCGAAGGAAATAGTGGAGATCAAAGAAAAAGTAAAATCAGTTCCTGAAGTAAGTTTGGCCAATAAAGAAAAATCAAATAGTGGTCAAGCTAAATCTAATACTTCAAACCTATTCTTGACTTCAAATACAACAATTAAATCATCGGAAAATATACATAAAAATAGTCAAAGATCTGATTCACAATACAATACACAAGTTATTGACCAAAATGAAAGTCTCACAAACATTGAAATAGAAACTGCTAAATCACCAATTTTATCAAAATCAGATGAAAAAAATGAAGTTGTGTTAGAAAGCGAAATTGATAATAATATTGGAAAAGGAGAACAAGAGATAGCTGGCGGCGAAAATTTGAATGTTGTAATAGCATTGCCAAATGAAAAGATTAATAACATTTACTCACTTTATGCATCAGACAAAGATATTTCACCATGCAAACCATGTTCCAATAGGCATTTATTTGAACTAGGAATTAGTGCTGGCCCTAGTAGCAATCTTTATTACTCTGGTTATTTTACCAATTTGTTGGTTGAATACAAACTCAGCAAACTACTAAGGGCTGGAATCAGGTTTAATTATCAGCGATATTCAGAAGGCGCTAAATATATTACGGCACCAGATGTGGTTAATAAAGACGTATATTTAAATCTAGCTGCAAGCCTTAGTTTGGTACTAATGGATAAAAACAAACTTTCAATTGCCATAGATCTTTTGCCATGCCTTCAGTTGGTTACAGAACACAAACGGACTCAAAATCGTGAAAACTTTTATCTGGTCACAAGTCAGTACCACGGCTTAAATTATATGATAGGCGCAAATATCGATTACAAAATCACTTCAAGGTGGAAGTTAGGATTAGAATCGGTGGTGGATGTAAATGGTGAAACCACAATGCATGGCTTAAGAGCCAAATACAATTTATAAACAATACAAAAACAATCACAACCAATTAAAAATGAAATACTTATCAACTTTAATGTTCGCCTTAGTGCTATTTTCAAATATTGCAGCACAATCTAAGTTAAAAAATAATATCGATGTCCGTTTCGGATATGGAGGTATAGATGGTTTGTCGGGTATGACATTCTTGTCAGCAGCTTATGGCAGAGAAATCAAAAATGGATTTATTCTGAAAGGTAGTTTTCTAAAAGGCAGTGGTGTGGATAATGATTTTGGTAATATTCATAAGTCCATCAACATTTTTGGATTTGGATTGCAAAAAGCTGTTAACACAAGTGGAGCTTCAAGCATAAATCTTGCATTAGGTTATAGGGTGGCGAATCTAGTATCTTCTCCTGATGATGGCTATCCAGGAAGATCTGGGTATTATCATGGCGTGGACGTCGATCTCTCTTATTTGTACCACTTCAATGATCGCATAGGAGTATATGCTGGTGCCAATTTCACTACGGGGATATTTATGTTTTCAGTGAATGTTGGTAGTAGAGTATATTTTTGATTTTATATTAGACTTCCTTTCAAATAATATTATGCCTAATAAAACCTTGCACTATGTAACACAAATCACACAGCTGAAACTATTTTGCCCATACTTTTGTCTTCATTTTAACAAAAACATTTTAAAAATGACCTATTCAGAAATCATCAATAGCGAAACACCGACTTTAGTAGATTTTACGGCAACATGGTGTGGGCCATGTAAGGCTATGGCTCCAGTTTTGGAGCAATTGGCTGCCAATGTGGGCGATAAAGGTAAGATCATAAAAATCGATGTCGATAAAAATCCCGGTATAGCACAAGAAATGAGAATCCAAGGAGTGCCAACATTTGTATTGTACAAAAAAGGAGAGATTCTTTGGAGACAATCAGGAATGCAATCATTGACACAACTTCAATCACTCATCGAAGGCGCACAATAATTCCAAATTATCATCTCAAACATTTCGGAAAAGGAAATTGGGTTTTAGGTAGCTTATACCTTAAATCCAATTTCTGATTTTAAGGTAGTCATCACAAATGAGCTTTGGACATTGCCGATATTATCCAAAGATGCCAATTTTTTGCTGACGAACTGCTGATACGCATCCATATCCGTCACGACTACTTTTAGCAAATAGTCATACATACCAGCTATGTGGTAGCAATCTCTTACTTCATCAAAATCAATAACATCTGACTGGAATTTTTCTATCAATTCGCGTTGGTGATGTCTTAATGAAACATAACACATTACCGTAAGATTGAGCCCCAATTTTTTACCATCCAATCTCGCATGGTAGCCAAGAATATAAGCTTCTTTTTCTAATTTTTTTAGACGTTCAAATATTGGTGTCGGACTCAGATTGATGGATTCGCTAAGTTCTTTGACTGTTATTTTGGCATTTTTTTGTACTTCTTGCAGGATGGCTTTGTCAAACGAGTCAGGCATGGTTGGATTATTTTTCTGATTATTGGTGAATTGTAAAACAAAT
>CALFYH010000286.1 GCA_937952155.1 uncultured Saprospiraceae bacterium | reverse complement strand
AAATCAAGTACTAAAGGCGAATCTTTGGTTTCAACATGCCAAACGCAACATACCTGTTAGTGTTTCATCAGCGCCCACTGACCAACGTCAGACCGACCAAAATCTAAGAACACAAATTTCGCATCTATACTATTTCCGCAACAAAAAGCTGGAAACCAGTATTTCATATATGAATGAAAAACTTAATTTCTTCACACCGGCTATTCGATCTCTATCTACTGTAAATTCTGTTATTTATACTTCTCAGCTGTCTGAAACCAAATCGCAAAAATGGTTTACTGGCGTTACCTTCAG
Organism: uncultured Saprospiraceae bacterium; assembly: GCA_937952155.1. GTDB lineage: Bacteria > Bacteroidota > Bacteroidia > Chitinophagales > Saprospiraceae > OLB9. The sequence goes on along the minus strand of CALFYH010000286.1, from coordinate 2,385 downwards.
AAGAGATGGTGCTTCACCCAATTTTTATACTTCTGTCAAGACAAGAAATACACTATTATTAAGTGGCGCCTACAAGATGAATTGGAGTAAAAACCTCACTACAAATTTGTCTTTAAGGCAAGACCATGTTGATAAAAAATGGATGCCACTGTCGTGGAATGTGCATACAGCATATCGCAATACGACACTTACTATATCAGGAAATTATAACCTACCGGGATTTAATGATCTTTACTGGCCTGTAGGTGGAAATATAAATCTTAAAACAGAAAGGTCCACTCAGGCTGAACTCAAAACAGAAATAAATTCTGACAATTGGTTGTTTCGATTGGCAACATATGCAAACATTGTTCACGATTGGATACAATGGTTGCCCCAATCGAATGGCCTATTTTCTCCTGAAAATCAAAAAAAAGTATTCAGTCGTGGATTAGATTTCAGTGTGACTAAAAAAGTTCCTTTCAAAAGCTTTATTTTTGAGCCAGTGATACAATGCAATTTGAATAAAACGACAGCTATAGACCATTATTTCGATCCAACACTCATAGGAAAACAACTTATTTATGTTCCAAAAGTGAAAACCAGGATTGCCTTAAATGCCAAATTTAAAAATCAACAAGCACTGCTTTCGTACGACTTTACTGGAACTCGATATGATGTGCCCGATCAATCCATGCAGCTGCGGCCTATACATTTGCTACATTTTTCTTATCAAATCACCAAAAATAATTGGAAATATAACTTGCAATTCAATAATGTTTTGGATCTACCCTATCAAGTAACCCGCTTTTTCCCAATGCCAGGAATCAACCTGACTTTAAAGGTCATACATAATATTTTATAATATATAATAAATTCACAACCAAATGAACAAGTTAATTATCGCATTCATCTGTTTCATCTTTACCATATTAGCGTGTAGCAAAGATGAAAATAGCGTATCAAACAATTATGCTACGGGCACTTTTGTCGTCAATGAAGGTCCATTTCAGACGGGTACAGGCACGATCACGTATTATGATGGAACTAATGCCATCCAAAATGTTTTTGAAAAAGAAAACAATGACAATGTCTTGGGCAATATCGCACAATCAATGATAAAATTTAATGATAAATATTTTATTAGTATCAATAACGCCAATAAGATTCAGATAGTCAATGCAAAGACATTCAAAGCTATCGGAAGTATTGACGTTATCCTACCTCGCTTTTTTGCTGCAAATAATTCAAAGTTATATGCAACATCTTGGAGCGAAGACTTCACAACTGGCGCCATCAACGAAATAGATCCAATCAAATTTAAAGTCATCAAATCAATTGTTATAAATGGCCTTGTGGATAAAATGGTGATCAAAAACGACTTACTTTATGCCACAATTGGCTCTTCAGCTGGAGATGTTCATCCCAATCACGTTATCGTCTTAGATACCAAAACGAATACAATAACAGACACAATAGCTGTTGGTGACAATCCAAACGACCTTGTCATCGATAAAAATGGCGATATTTGGGTAATATGTAGTGGCTTTGGAGCATGGCCCGATCCTAATTTAGCAACGGCTGGTTCAATGCACAGAATTTCAGGAAGTTTATCAGCTTATAATTATGCTTTACCTACAGATACTAAAGGTATTGCCATCGATAATGCAGGAGAATATATATACTATCTATCTGATGGAAAGGTGATGCAACATGCAGTATCTAATACAACGACTGTAGATAAGGAAATTACTACAGGTTATTACTATTCCATAGGACTTAACAAAGACACGGATGAGTTATTTTTGGGCAATCCTTTAGACTACCAAGGTACTGGAAAAATTGATATCATACATCCTGTGACTTTAAAGCGAAAAGAATTTACAAGTGGTATCATCCCAAGCAGCTTTTATTTTAGTAAGTAGCCTTAGCTGTTGCAACAAATATCAATTTGAAACGTTCAAATATTGATGCTAGATTGTCAGCATCATCTGTATTTTAATTCAATTTAGTATTTGGTGGAAATAGATAAAGTAATAAAACAAACAAAATTTGTAGATGGATATCAGAAAGCGATGCTTAATTTGTTTTACACATCCAATCATTTTAGAGATGCCCATCTACCTATTTTTGCAAAATATAAGATTCAGGGACAACATTTTAACTTGTTGCGCATTCTCAATGGTAAATATCCCGATCCGGTTTCTCCTGGCTACATAAAAGATGTCATGCTTGATAAAGGTCGTGATCTCACTAGGTTGATAGATAAGTTGGAATCACTTGGATGGGTCAATAGGTTTCCATGCCCTGAGAATAAAAGAAAAATGCACATTGTCCTTACGGCAGAAGGTCTGAAAATGGTAGATATTATGTCGAAAGAGCTCGCAAAAAAAGATGCAGAAATGA
>CALFYH010000285.1 GCA_937952155.1 uncultured Saprospiraceae bacterium | reverse complement strand
TGAAGGTATATTAGAATTGATGGTTGATGGATATGGATTCTTAAGGTCGTCTGATTATAACTATCTTTCATCACCAGATGATATCTACGTCTCACCATCACAAATAAAATTATTTGGTCTGAAAACTGGTGATACGGTATTTGGATCCATCAGGCCACCAAAAGAAGGCGAAAAATATTTTGCTTTATTGAAGGTACATAGTATAAATGGTTTGGATCCTTTGAAGTTGAAGGAACGTGTACCATTTGACTATTTGACACCTTTGTTTCCAAATGAAAAATTTAAACTTACTACTCATCCTGCCGGTAAAGATTATGGCAACAGGATGATAGATTTGTTTACACCAATAGGAAAAGGTCAGAGAGGACTTATCGTTGCTCAACCCAAAACAGGAAAAACATTTCTCCTAAAAGATATAGCAAATGCAATTGCCGAAAATCATCCTGAATGTTATCTTATCGTATTATTGATCGATGAGCGTCCTGAAGAGGTAACAGATATGCGACGTAGTGTAAATGCTGAAGTTATAGCAAGTACCTTTGATGAGCCAGCAGAAAACCATGTACGTGTTGCAGGGATTGTACTCGAAAAAGCAAAAAGATTGGTTGAAAGTGGGCACGATGTTGTCGTACTCCTAGACTCAATTACAAGATTAGCAAGAGCGTACAACACTACTGCACCAACAAGTGGTAGGGTATTATCCGGTGGTGTTGAAGCAAATGCATTGCATAAGCCAAAGAAATTTTTTGGTGCAGCTAGAAATATCGAAGATGGTGGCTCATTGACAATTTTGGCTACAGCCCTGATAGAAACGGGTTCCAAGATGGACGAAGTGATTTTTGAAGAATTTAAGGGTACTGGTAATATGGAATTGCAACTTGATAGATCATTGGCAAATAAGAGAATGTATCCAGCAATAGATATTACAAAATCGAGCACAAGAAGGGAAGAACTCTTGTTGCCAGAAAGCATACTTCCAAAACTTTTCATTTTGAGAAACCATCTTGCAGATATGAAACCAGATGAAGCAATGGACTTTATCAAAAAACACATGACTGGTACAAAAAATAATGATGAATTCATTATTTCAATGAACGGTTAAATCGCATAAATCAATTCTTTTTCATAGCATAAAATTTTGCGGATATAAAAAGAATAGCTACTTTTGCGGCTCTTTTTAATTTTCTGAGTAAAACCAGTTTTTAAAAAGGTTTCAGAAATATAGTTTTAAAACATTATACAGACATCATACCATGAAACGTACGTATCAACCATCAAAAAGAAAGAGAGTCAATAAACATGGATTTAGATCCAGAATGGCTACTAAAAATGGCAGAAGAGTGCTTGCAAAAAGAAGAGCAAGGGGCAGATACAAATTGACAGTATCTGACGAAAAGGGAGTTAAATAAAAACTTTTTTAAAAGATAATTAATTTTCGGGATTCTGATTGGTGTTTTAGATGCATCATTCAGAATCTTCTATTTTTGGAAAACTGCAAAATTGAATAGTACAACTTTGTGTTTTTATATTTATTAAAACTACTTTTGCTATTTTAATTGATAGCAAAATTTGCAGTCATGAGACATTTTCGATATTTCCCAATTTTATTTGTTCTTATTTTTGGATGGTCTTGTAATGAGAAAAACTCTGACACCAAGGTGTTTACTAGTGCAGATTTAATAAATGCAAACACAAAATTGCTACATATTGCAATGGAAGATGGGTTTCCTCCACCAATTGCTTCACGAGTTTACGTTTATCCACATATAGCACATTACTTAGCTTTAGAGTATAATTATCCAGATAGTTTACCTTCTTTATCCAAAAAATTAAATGGGTTTTCACCATTTACTCTAAAAAATAATAAAGAAGCACTACCTGAACTTACTGCACTTTTATCATTTTGTAATGTAGCTCGTAAAGTTGTTTTTTCAGAATATATGATCGACGAACTCCAACAAGGTATAATAAAGAAGGCAAAAGATGGCAACATCTCTGAGAAAGTTATAGAGGCATCTTCGGAAAATGCCAAGACCATTTCATCACATTTGATTGAGTGGATAAAAAAAGATAACTACACTGAAACACGCACTATGGATAGATGGACAAGTTCGAAAGATCCTGGGAAATGGAGAGAAACACCACCAGATTATCAGGTTGGACTCGAACCAAATTGGGATAAAATGAGGCAGATTTTGACAGATAGCACTGATATGTATGTGCCTGCTCCATTGCCTGTTTACTCCCCGGATGTAAATTCGGATTTTTACAAAATGGTCAATAAAGTATATACTACATCCATGAGTCTGGATTCTGCAAAGATTGCGACTGCGTGGTATTGGGATGATAATCCAAATACATCGGAACACAGAGGACATGCAGTAGCTATTATTCATAAGGTTTCACCTCCAGGGCATTGGCTAAATATTATTTCAGGACTTGTAAATGCCCAAAAGGACAATATCTTTAAGGCAACTAAAGCATATACCATTTCAGCAATAGCGATGTATGATGGCATTATATCTTGTTGGCATGAAAAATATAAAACCAATCTAGTTCGTCCCATATCATACATACAAGAATACATTGATGTAAATTGGAATCCATTGATACAAACACCACCATTCCCTGAATATACAAGTGGCCATAGTGTTATATCCGCCTCAGCTGCGACGGTATTGAATAGTATTTATGGAAGTGATCTAACATTTGTGGACTCAACACAGACATTATTTGGTTTGGCACCAAGGACCTTTGAGAACTTTGACCAAGCAGCTTGGGAAGTAAGTTTAAGTAGATTCTATGGAGGTATTCACTACTATAATGGAATCGAACAAGGAAATAAACAAGGTAAGTTTATTGGAAATGCCGTGATCAATAAATTAAAATAACATCGGATATTCAAAATAAATACCCAATATTGCAGAGACTTAAAGGAGATAAGATAATTGAAGGGCTCTTTGAGCATGGCAATTCTGTATTTGTACATCCAATAAAACTGATGTACAGGAAATCTGAAAATAAAGGAAATCTTCCCTTTGATCAAATATTTGTCGGAGTATCCGTTAGCAAGAGGAACTTTAAGAATGCTGTTGATAGAAACAGGATAAAGAGAATCTTAAGAGAAGCTATCAGACAAAATCAGGCGAAATTAATTAACCATCAGCATTTAGAAATTATGGCTATTTATATTTCAAAAGAAGAAGCCGATTTCCACCGGTTAGTCAAAGTTATTGAAAAACTATTTAGAAAAATCGTCTAATTGCATTTCTATGGAATAAAACTCTTCTCATTAGTCATTGATTGAGTCCATTTGTTAAGAAATTATATTTTACATTTTATTGGATTAAACCATTTATGATTTTGTTTGTCAAAGATTATAAATAAATAACCTTTAAAGTAAAAATCATCATGAAAACATTTTTGCCAACCATTATTTTTGTACTTATGGCGTTTCAGCTATTTTCTCAAGATAGTGATGTAGAACAAACTGGATTGCCAGGCGATAATTTCAGTCTCGAAGGAGCATTAGAACTTTTCAAAAAATCAGCATCACCTGAAGATTTTGAAAAAGCCCTAAACACCGCAGATAATCATGTTAACAACATGGACCTTAATGACGATGGGGAAATAGATTATATAACAGTTTTGGGTAGAAAAGACAAAGACGTGCATATTTTTGTATTGCAAATCCCAGTATCTGAAAGTGAAAAACAAGACATAGCCGTCATTGAAATCGAAAAAACAGGAGATGAAAATGCAATATTACAAATAGTAGGGGACGAAGAAATTTTTGGTGAAGAGATAATTGTTGAGCCTACAGATGGTAATGATGAGCAGACTGAGGAAGTTAAAAGAGGTCCTGCAGGTGTAAATTATACAGCTCTGGTAGTTAATGTTTGGGCATGGCCAAGTGTAAGATTCGTCTATGCACCTGGATATACGCCTTGGGTTTCTCCTTGGAGATGGCGAAATTATCCGATTTGGTGGAAGCCTTGGAGACCTCTCGGATGGGCTGTTTGGCATCCTTTCAGAGTGAGACATTATCATCCAACTATTAGAGTTACCCATACACATAGAGTAGTACATGCGCATAGAATCTATAAGCCTGTAAGAGTAACATCTACTACTGTACGAGTAAAACATGAGGGAGCAAGGGCCAATTTTAAAGTAAGCAAATCTAAAACAAAAGTTTCAGGCCCAAGAGGCAACAGTGTTACTAAGAAGTCAACTACAGTAAGAGGTCCGAAAGGAAATGTACGAGGTCAAAAGACTACAGTAAAAAGAAGCAGGAAGGGCTGATTTTAAATAAAAACACTTTATTATTTTTAGAAAGTGTATCTTTGATAAAAAGGTACACTTTTTACATTTTATACAACCTATATGTCAATGTTTGTCCAGTTAACTGTATGAAGTAGAGTCCTGATGGAATGGCTGAGATATCATAACAATTTTCATCTTTTCGCTTCAGAAAGCTGCTAAATTCAATACCATATGTATTAGTAAAATGTGATATTTCAGAATCATTGCTACAGATATAATCTGATGCAGGTACAGGATATATTAGAGATTTTTCATCCGAACTGTTTAAAGTTTTCACTGGGGCCAAACAGACAGTTGAAATTTGACGTTTTGTCTCTAATCGCATCGAATCCAGCTTAGTATAGAGGTTTATACCAGGACAAGAAGTGTAATTTGGGCTACATCCATCTTTATGTCCAGATATATGGTGCATGTGCCCAGGATATGAAACGATATCGCTGTCACCATCCGCAGATATAGATTCCTTACAGGCTTTATAAGCAAGTAGCTCTTTTAACTTTGCGAGCATTTGAGATGTAGGTGATGCAATTTCAAAATTGCCTAATAAACATACGCCCAATGTGTTATTGTTATATCCACACATATGTGCTCCACGCACATTGTCGCCTCCGCCACGACCTTCATACAAAACGCCATTCGGATCTATTAGCCAATTATATCCTATATCTTGCCAGCCGTTAGTATGAACATGAGCATCAAAGATAGATGCTACAACTCCTTTCCAATTATTACTCGTATTAGTTCCTGCACTATGATGTACAATCAAGTGTGTTACCTTTGTATAATCAGCTGGTGGTGTGAAAATGTCAGCATTTAGATTGAAGCTACTTCCCCAATTAGATCTGCCTACATAATCTGGTAATGGACAAGAACAATCAGCTCTTTCAGGAGTATTTTCGGGTTTTGAAGGCTTTTTATTTGGTGTTTTATCATCTTCTGGCACAAATACCCTTAGAAATCCTGTGGCATTTATTTTATATTCACTTTTGTCGGATGAAGTTGCTTTGAGATGCCAATATTCAGCTCTTGTAGCTGGTAAATATATGATATCACTCACAAAAATAGTTTCATCATCCCCATCCCACTCATGGGATTTTACGAAAGTGTAAATTATATCATTAACTTCAATTGTGAAAGTACAATTTTGGACTTGTTTGTCCGTTCCTTCGATTCTCAAAGATACTGCTATAAAGTCCGAACCGATAAATTCAGATGCTTTTATACCAATATCATGATTGGACTTGAGCTGATAATTATTCAATTCCAGTGGAATTGACCAAGATTTATGCTGGGCAAAACAAAGCTGTGATGCCACTAAAAACAAAATAAATGCGAGCCATTTGATAGAAAACATAATTTTATTATAAATTAACATAACAAAATTAAATTAAATTATGACAATGGGCGTATTATTATTGATTATTAGCTGGTCTAAACCACTTTTTCTTTGGTTTTGTGGATCTCGCACTACCAGAACTTGATTGCTTGTTTTCAGTCTTTGGTCCCGAATGATTACTGAATGATTTAGCAGGTCTTTGATGATTGCTCCTATGCATATTGTGCAAAGGTACAGCCACTTCAGCTACTTTACCAGCAGGAAAAGGATGCCCTTCTTCTACAGGGATTTCCATTTTGATCAATTTTTGAATATCTCTAAGATATGGACGCTCTTCGATATCACAAAAGGATACAGCTTGTCCTGATGCACCAGCTCTACCAGTTCTACCTATTCTATGGACATAGGTTTCTGATATGTTTGGTATTTCAAAATTGATAACAAAAGCCAATTCATCAATATCAATACCTCGCGCTGCGATATCAGTAGCTACAAGTACACGTGTGCTTCGATCTTTGAAATTAGATAAAGCGCGTTGTCTTGCATTTTGCGATTTGTTGCCATGGATTGCTTCAGCACTTATCTCAGATCTAGTCAAATATTTTACTACTTTATCAGCACCATGTTTTGTTCTCGTAAATACTAATGCAGATTTTATTGTCTTGTCTTTCAGGACAAATTTCAGCAATTCAAATTTATTAGCTTGATCTACAAAATATACTTTCTGTTGAATAGTCTCAGCTGTAGATGATACTGGAGTAACTTCTACTTTTTGTGGCGATGTCAAGATGCTAGATGCAAGACTCATGATTGTATCAGGCATTGTAGCTGAAAAGAAAAGTGATTGTCTTTTTTCAGGTATAATTTTGATGATTTTTTTTACATCGTGTACAAATCCCATATCAAGCATTCTATCTGCTTCATCTAGTACAAAGTGAGTAATGTCACCCAATTTGATAAATCCTTGATTTACAAGGTCTAATAGTCTCCCAGGTGTAGCGACGAGAATGTCCACACCAGCTTTCAGAGCATTCACTTGGCTGTGTTGATTTACACCACCAAATATAACATTGTGCTTTAATTTTGTGTTTTTGCCATATACTGCAAAACTTTCATCAATCTGAATCGCCAATTCTCTAGTTGGTGTGATGATCAATGCTTTTATTTTCCGTGGTCCTTGGGCATTTTTCAATACTAAATGTTGGATTATTGGTAGTGCAAAGGCTGCTGTTTTGCCAGTTCCGGTCTGCGCACATGCTAATAAGTCTTGGCCTTTTAGTAACAGCGGTATGGATTGTGCTTGAATGGGAGTCGGATTTTCATATCCTTCTGATTTTAAAGCATCAAGAATGGGGTCAATGAGACCTAATTGTTCAAATGTCATATATTATTGTTATTGCTTTGCACTGCGCTTAAGTATTCCTGGTAATTTTACAAAATTGCAATTGAAATCAATCTGTACAGTGCATATTGGATTTTAACCCCTTTTTTCTTTATAAAAATAAGAAAATTTAAGAGGAGTTTGATTTCTGCTTGCAAAGGTAATCTAAAGTTTGTTGGATAGTTAATAATAGGTAGTTTATTTTCCGAAGTTATGATTTAGTTAACTTTTGAAAGAATTATTTATAAATAGTAGGCAGATGAATATTAACTTTACCCTTAGAATCAATACCATGTTCAAACGACGGTTTTTTTGTATAGATGCACATACTTGCGGAAATCCAGTTAGGTTAGTTGCAAGCGGAGTTCCTTTGCTTGATGGTAATAATATGGCTGAAAAGCGTGCACATTTCGTTAGAGAATTTGATTGGATAAGAAAAAGTCTCATGTTCGAGCCGAGAGGCCATGATATGATGAGTGGGAGCATGTTATTTCCTCCACATGATCCGTCAAACGACGTAGCTGTTTTGTTTATAGAGACTAGTGGATGTCTGCCTATGTGTGGCCACGGTACTATCGGTACTATCACTATTGCTATTGAAGAAGGATTGATTATACCTAAGATTCGTGGCAAGGTCAGGATGGAAACACCAGCAGGATTAGTAGAAATAAGTTATCGACAAAACGAAAATGGCAAAGTGTCATCTGTAAAACTTACAAATGTAGCTTCATTCCTTTATAAAGAATCGTTGTCTGTCCAATGTCCTGACTTAGGGGATTTGATTTTGGATGTGGCCTATGGTGGCAATTTTTATGCAATTATTGACCCACAACAAAATTTTGCAGGTTGTGAAAATTATACTACAGACCAACTTATATCATGGAGCAGAAATATTCGAAAACAACTTAATGAAAATTATTCCTTTGTACATCCAGAATATCCACAAATAAATGGATGCTCACATGTACTGTGGGCTGGCAAATGTATACATCCTAATTCTACGGCTCGCAATGCAGTCTTTTATGGTGAAAAGGCAATAGACAGATCACCTTGCGGCACTGGAACATCGGCCAGAATGGCCCAATGGCATGCTAAGGGTAAGCTTAAAACTGGCGATCGATTTATACACGAAAGTTATATTGGTAGTACATTTGTCGGTACTATCGAAGGTGTCACAAAGGTAGGACCGTTTGACGCAATCGTACCTAGCATTGAAGGATGGGCAAAAATCTATGGATATAATACGATTTTAGTAGATCCAGATGACGATCCTTATGCTAGCGGATTTCAAGTGATTTAGTGCTTGATATTTAGTAAGAAATTAAACCGACTTCCTTACAAATTTTGTCAATATGGCGATGTGCTGATCGTTGACTTTTCCTTCAATTTGTTCAGGGTTGTCATGCACTAAGGAAATTTTTCGTACCGCAGTACCTCTTTTTGCTGTGAAATTTGCACCCTTTACATCTAGATCTTTGATCAAAATTACTGTATCGCCTGCTTGCAATATCTGACCATTACTATCTTTATGCACAGTAGCATCTGACAGCGCATCAGCCCATTCTTGTGTTTCTTCGTCTAAATACATCATTCCCAATAAATCCTGAGCCCAAGGTTGGTCACTGAGATTATTCAGCATTCTGTATGATAAAACCTGAACAGCAGGAATAGTACTCCACATGCTTTCATTGAGGCATCTCCAGTGAGATACATCTGCATTTTCGGGCATTTGCACCTGATCAAGACAGGTATCACACAGCGCAACTAAGTCTTCAGTATTTAGGCCAGTTTTAGGTAGAACAACATAAGGTGTCAAGGATGATTTTGCGCCACATATCTCGCAAGAAGATCCGCATCTTAATGTCAGTTCGGTAGATAATAAACTCATTTGATTTTCAAATTATTTCCACAAAGGTAGGATTATATTTTATGAATCGTAGGTTTTAAAACCAAAGTGCGCCTTCATCACCAGGTTCTCCATTGTAGTTTATGGTGATTTCTTCGCCAGCAGAGATATTCTTTACAGCTACAAAATCAATAGTTTTGTGTTCGAAATCTAAAATAAAATTGGCATTAGCGTGTACTTCATGATTGTATAAACTTCCATTACCAAGTGCAATCGCACATGCATTCATCTCTTCTCCCCATAAAAAATAATAGTCGTGTAAAACAGTTTTATGGATAATGGGTACTTGAGATATTGGAATTTCGATAACAGGGCATACCTCTATTATATCACCTTCATTAATGGGAACTGATGTGAATACACCTCGACCTTCTTTGTTGCTTTGCGCAATATATAAACCTGGAATCTGATGCATATCAATTCTTTTTTGTTATATAAACTCCAATTAAAATCGTTGCCATACCCGCAAAATGGAGCCATGTTATATGCTCACCATCATAAATTCCCCAAGCTAATGCAATCAAAGGCATTAAATAAGTAACGGTGCTAGCAAAAACAGCAGTTGTTCGTTGAACAAGGTTGTAAAATAAGATACTTGCCATCACAGTGCCCATTAATGACAATAAAGTGACAGCGCCTACCGAATACCAAGCAGCTGGATTTGTATTGACAACTTGAACAAAATCTGTAAAGAAAACATACACTAAAGCTGGTGGTCCTATCATAAAAAAGGACATACTACTTATAATTACAGGCCTTGCCTTGCTAAAAAATGCCTGTACCATATTGACGCTAATGGCGTAGCATACAGTAGCAATTACTATGTAAATTCCAAAAAGCGGATTTTCTCCTAATGATTTTTTGCTACCTAAAAGTATTAACGATGCAGCTCCCAAAAAACCTAAAATTACACCAATAAGTTTTCTATTATTAAAACTTAACCTGAAAATAAAAATTCCTATGATCAATGTCCAGATTGGAGTGAGGCTATTGAGCAATCCAGCTACAGAACTACTTACTTGTGTTTGGGCAAAAGAGAAAAGAAAGGCTGGAATACCACTTCCTGTCAAACCAACAGCAATAAATTTGGGCCAATCAGACCAATTTATTTCGTTTCTATAATAGAAAACTAATGGGGCAAACGCTATCGAAGATATGCCGAGTCTAAGACATGCCAATTGGACAGGATCAAGAAAAATCAACGCTTTTTTTATTAGAATAAATGAGCATCCCCAGACTAAGCTCAAAAATATCATAATCGCCCACGATGTGTTGTCAATTGGATTCTTGTCCATACTTTATGAAATCGGGTGCAAAGTAACAAAGATGTTTTTTAATAATTTCATCTTATTCAAGATATCTTCTTTTTATGAACTGATTGCTTATTCAGGATTATTTTTTTAAGAATGTCAGAACTTTCTTATCTTTACGCATCCTTAACCAAAAAAGAAAAATCAAGATGCAAAACACACCAATAACACATATTCATATTGAATTAGGTGCCAAAATGGCGGATTTCGCCGGATATAACATGCCTATTCAATATACATCAATCACAGAAGAACATCATTGCGTAAGAAATGGTGTAGGTATGTTTGATGTCTCGCATATGGGTGAATTTATTGTTAAGGGAAAACAAGCCCTAGATTTGGTTCAAAAAGTGACCAGTAATGATGCGTCAAAATTAGAAATAGGTGATGCACAATATTCATGCTTGCCAAATCTTTCTGGTGGCATTGTCGATGACTTATTGGTGTACAGATTGGCGGAAGATATGTGTAACGAAGGCGAAAATGCTTTTATGCTGGTAGTCAATGCTTCCAATATAGATAAAGATTGGAATTGGATTACTAGCAATAATACTTTTGAAGCAAAGATGTCAAATATTTCGGACAGGACAGGTTTATTGGCTATACAAGGGCCGAAAGCAGTAGCTACCTTGCAGAAGCTTACAGATATCGATTTATCAGCCATCAAATATTATACTTTTACAAAAGGCAAAATCGCTGGTTTTGATAATGTAATCATCTCTGCAACTGGGTATACAGGAAGTGGTGGATTTGAATTGTATTGTGCCAATGAACAAACTGAAGCACTTTGGCAAGCCATTATGAAAGCTGGAGAAGAATTTGAAATAAAACCATGTGGACTTGGAGCTAGAGATACACTGAGACTTGAAATGGGATTTTGTCTTTATGGCAATGACATTGATGACCACACATCGCCACTGGAGGCAGGCTTAGGTTGGATTACAAAGCTCAAAAAACCAGCTATTTTTAATGGTCAGGATTGGATGAATGCCCAAAAAACTGCTGGTTTAAATAAAAAGCTAGTAGGTTTTACAATGGCAGAAAGACGTGTTCCAAGACATGGTTATCTTATATTTGACGAAAATGAAAATGAAATCGGAGTGGTCACTTCAGGTACTCAATCTCCATCATTGGATTTGCCTATCGGAATGGGTTATGTGCCAGTTTCAAAAACTGAAGAAAATTCGACAATTATGATTCAGGTTGGTAAAAAAATGATGGAGGCCAGAGTATGTAAACTGCCATTTTTGAGCATTTAAAAATTATTTTAATAAAAATCACGTCTATTTTATTACACCCGAGCGTTCGGCCGCGACGCGCACTACGACACCCATCAGGATACGGTGGTGCGTATCACCGCGGG
>CALFYH010000284.1 GCA_937952155.1 uncultured Saprospiraceae bacterium | reverse complement strand
GTAAGCATTGACCATCAAATAGTAGGTGCTATCAACACAGGCTTTGTCGTATTGTTAGGCATTGAAGCCAACGACAATGAAGAAGATGTGAAATGGTTGAGTGCTAAAATAGTCAGTATGCGTATTTTTAACGACTCACAAGGTTTGATGAATCTCGCATTGAAAGAGGTACAAGGAGACTTGTTATTGATCAGTCAGTTTACATTATTTGCATCGACTAAAAAAGGAAACAGACCTTCGTTTTTACAATCAGCCAAGCCTGATATTGCCATTCCTTTGTATAAAAAAATGATTGCTCAATTAGAAAGCGATTTAAACAAACCGATACAAACTGGTCAATTTGGTTCAGACATGCAAGTAAACTTATGTAATAATGGCCCCGTAACAATTATCATAGATTCAAAAAATAAAGAATAATGGAAATAAAAGCGTATCAGGAAGAGGTGGATCATTGGATAAAAACTGTCGGTGTTCGATATTTTTCTGAATTGACAAATATGGCTATTCTTACAGAGGAAGTTGGTGAAGTTGCAAGATTGATATCACGGATGTATGGAGAACAATCATTCAGAAATCCTATGAGTCCGGATGAACAAAAGGATTCACTTGCTGATGAATTGGCTGATGTTATTTGGGTTGCAGTTTGCCTTGCTAATCAAACCGGTATAGATTTGGAAGCTGCATTGACCAAAAATCTAGAAAAAAAATCAAAGAGAGATAGTTTGCGACATGTCAACAATGAAAAATTGAAATGACAAAGTTTACTCCTTTATAATACTATTGATAATATGATCACCAATAGCCGTGCGGATATTTAAAGTACTGATTTTATTATTATTTCTGGTAGGATATACGCGATTGCTGAGAAAAATATAGACCAGATTGTACTTAGGATCTACCCATGTGAATGTACCAGTGTATCCTGAATGGCCATAACTTTCATTAGATGCAAGCGAAGGACCATTTTGAATATTGGAATTAAAATCTTTTTTGTCAAATCCGATACCACGCCGATTTTTTTCTTCTGGAAACTGATAAGAAGTACATTTGTCTATAACATCACGAGAGATATAATTTTTGCCGCCAAAATTTCCTTTCCAAAGATACATTTGCATAAGTTTCATCACATCATTTACATTTCCAAAAAGTCCGGCATGTCCTGAAATGCCGCCCATCAAAGCCGCACCTTCATCATGGACAAATCCTCTAAGTAATTGATGTCGGAAAATACTGTCGTATTCTGTGGGAACAATCTTATATAAAGATGTATTAGACCACGGATTGAATGTAAGGCTGTTAGCGCCAAGTGCTCTATAAGTCTTACCGAGATAAGTATCAAAATGCTCGCCTGTGATATGTTTTACAATCTCTGGATATAA
>CALFYH010000283.1 GCA_937952155.1 uncultured Saprospiraceae bacterium | reverse complement strand
CAAACCCCAAACCCCAAACCCCAAACCCCAAACCCCAAACCCCATTAGGATCATCTGCCAACAAATTTAGTGGTGGTTGCGAAAAAGGTCAATGGCTTGATTGTTCTCAAAGCCCTTCAAATCCGCCTGGCGTTACAGGAACATTCAGAGTGAGTTCAAATAAGTTTACTCCTGGAAAGTTGGGATATTTATACCTTGATGGTTACAATGTAAGTCTTACCACTATAACCATTTGTAATTTTAGTATTAAGGTTATTAACGGTATTAGTACAACACCTGTTATACCACCAGATGCTAGCCTTTTGGATGAAGGAAATATTACTGGAAATAATTCCATAGCATGTGAGGACATGAATAAGCCGATTACTTATTCGTTGATTGAGCCAGAACGTGAGGTAGCTTTCAACCAAGATTGTATGCCACCTTCTGATTTTAATCCAGCAGATAGTATCTGTTATGTTTGGAATGTGTTACCAAGTATTGGACGACAGTTTGTAAATGGAGATTCTACAGGAACAAAGGTAGATTTATCGTTTTCTCAACCAGGTACTTATACAATTTCTGCAGAGACCCATTTTAACCCATATTACGTAGGCAGTTGTGCCAATGTTGCTTCAGGAAAAATAAATACGTGGACTGTTACAGTGTTGCCACCTGTGCAAGTGACAGAGCCTACAGAGTTTTTATGTCCAGGTGATACCCGTGTTTATTGTGGTCAGACTATTACAAAAGATACCATTTTTATATGTAACCAGGACCCTTGTAGGATCGTTACCAAGGAATTTAAAGTGGGCACATCAAAGCTCAATCTAATGGGCACTCAGTACATTTGTGAAGGCAGCAGCTTCTCTTTCCAAGGTATAAATTACACACAATCAGGTAGCTATGATGTGATTGATAATGTTGATTGTACTTTGTTGCACCGATTTACCGTGGAAAATGTTGCAGTGACAGCATCAGTTACTGCGCCAATCATAGTATTGGATTGTAATAATCCTGAGTTGACATTGATTGGATCTGGTAATACAAATGGTGCTAATGCTTTATCATTTGAATGGAAGGACATCAATAATAACATATTGGCCAGTGGGACAGATCTGAAAGTACAAAAACCAGGTGAATATATTTTTACAACAACTTATAAAACATCAAATGCCTCTTGTTCAGACTGGGAACGGGTACGTATTGATGCAGATTTTAGAAAACCATCGATCATTGCAAATTTGCCAATAGTAAGATGTGTAGGACCAAAAGACCCAAAACAAATCATTACTATAACTACTTCTGAAGTATTGAATGGTGCAAAGTGGACAACACCTTTAGGATCTGTAGTAAATACACAAAACATTGTCGTTGATTCTCTCAATGCGGCAACTGGAAAACCATATACTTTTACGGCAACTGGCAATAATGGGTGTAGATTAGATACAAGCTTTGTCTTGAAGACAAATTTTGATAAAGCGGTGATTTATATGCACGGAAACGACTTGAGCTGTTATTTTCCAAAACAGACGTTGACCGTTTCTACTAGTATTCCTATCGATTCTATTAGATGGAGTAAATCAGCACCAAATCCTCAGTTTTTTGGAAGTCATCTGAGTAAGCTAAGCCATGATGTTATAGAATCGGGTGTCTATCGAGTTGAAGTTTTGACTTCATCTAGTAAGTGCTGGAATGATGAAACTCTATATATCGGAGAAAATAAAGTAATTCCAGATTTGACTTTAAATAACGAGATATTGTGGCACTGTAATACACAATCTGTGGATGTTTTGCCTATAACATCTACGGGTTCAAATATTACTTTTGGATGGAAAACAACAAATGGGAAAATCTTATCTGACATCACTAATAAAAATTTGGTTGCAGGTAGTGTAGGAAAGTATGAATTGTTAGTTTTTGACTTGGATAATGGTTGCAGTAGATCTGGTATTATACAAGTTGTAGAAGACACTAATTTACCTGTTAGCATTAATTTCGAAACACAAGATGTTAGATGTTTTGGTGAAAATAATGGAGCATTAAACATTATTGGCACTAACGGAGGATATGAACCATACAATTACTTTTTGGGTGGAATTGAGTTGGGTCAACAAGCATTAAATGATTTAAAACCTGGGAATTACGAACTTCAAGTTCGTGATAAATATGACTGTATAACCGAAGTTAATTTTAATGTTCAAGAACCTGATGAACTTGTTGTCACTACTGAGCCTGAAATCACCATCGCATTTACCGATCCTACGTTGCTCGAATTTAAATGTAATTATCCTAATTCCGAAATTAGCTCTGTGCTTTGGACAAATGGAAAAGGTGAGATTTTGGGTGATGAGCTTACTTTGGAATATACCAATAGTGAGTTAGATATTGTCACAGTAGAAGTGATCAATACCAATGGATGTGTAAGTAGGTCTCAAATAAAGATAAATGTAGATAATGAGTTGAAATTATATTTCCCGAATATATTTTCTCCTAATGGTGATGGCGTCAATGATAAGTTGATTTTTGGGAAAAACAAGATTCCTGCTGAAATTAACCGAATATCTATCTTTGACAGGTATGGAAATAAGGTTTATGACCAAAAAAATGTTGGTTTTAATGATGATGTTGACGGTTGGGATGGAACATATAATAATGAGTATGTTGTTTCTGGTGTTTATGTTATGATTATAGAACTTACTGATTATTTTGGTAAAAAGCAGGTTTTAAAAAAGGACTTAACAATAATTCCATAATTTTCAAGTTTTAGATTAGTTTTCGGTAGAGATTTCATTTGCAATGATCTTCTTTTGCATTAAATTTGCACCACAATAGCATAATATGAAACCAACATTATTGATCCTTGCAGCAGGTATGGGCAGCCGTTATGGAAAACTTAAGCAAATGGATGCTTTTGGCCCGAATGGTGACCCAATGGGCCCAATTGGAACAACTGGTGCATTCATTCCACGCACAGAAGCAACCTTTAACAATGGCGATGTTGGCGAAGATTCAAATGCATGGCGCGGTAGCTATAGCACATCTTCAACCCCGTCTAATAAAGGCGGCTTACGCGGTTCAAGAAATT
>CALFYH010000282.1 GCA_937952155.1 uncultured Saprospiraceae bacterium | reverse complement strand
AATCTATTGTTTCGAAACGTGAATCGAGCGTGCATAAGAAACTGTTTCCACGCCCCGATACTTCGAACGATAAAATCACATCGTCTGAAACCACTATAGGTCTAACGTTTAAGTTATGTGGTGCCACCGGAGTAATAACAAAATTCCCTGATGTAGGATAGAGAATTGGACCTCCACAACTCAATGAATAACCGGTAGAACCCGTTGGTGTAGAAATAATCAAACCATCGGCCCAGTAGGCGTTCAGTAGTTCGCCATTCAAGAATGTTTTTACTGTAATCATGCTCGATTGATCTTTTCGTTGTATGGTCATTTCATTCAACGCAAAATTCATGTTACCAAACAAAGACTTGTTGCTATTGAGTTCCAGCAAACTTCGCTTATCAATTAAATATTAACCCAAAATCGGAATGCAACCGAATAAATGCTGAAAAGATATGAAAATAGAAACATTAATAGTTATTGCTGAAACAGATAATGGAAAATTTAGGTTTCCTTTTGCTTAGGAATGCTCAAAAGAAAATTTTAGATGGGGAGATTGAAGTTGAAGCAACACAACGATATGAATGTTCTGCCGGAGCAAAAGAATGGGGATTCGGTTGCCCTAGTCCATTGAGGTCTGATTGTAAATGCGAGAAGTGTTAGGGGTTGATTTATAAGAATTTTCATAATCAAAAATGATATAAGTGAAGAATACTTATATCATTTTTGATTTTAAATAAAATTTCATGAATTTCATTATTGCTTTTTTAATGGTTTTGTTTACTAATTTTTCATTGTACTCACAAACCACAGATATTTCGATAAGTGGTAAAATTAATGGCACATACCCTGATAAAATATTTTTATTTTTTATGATGCCTTCAAAATTCGTTTTGAATGCAATTTTTGCGATGTCAAATATTTTGATATCTATATCATTAATACATAAAATCAATAATAACTTAAAAGGATATAAAGGAATAAATTCCTTAAATCATACGGAAAACCAATTTAATCACATACAATTTTTAAACTATGTTTCACAGGCAGCCCTCATATGAAAGAGTTAAATTTCATGGTAAGCATCTTAGAGAGGAAATTAGTTTATTTAAATCACTTAATCTCAAAGTAATGAAAGGTATTTTACAGACTTTTGTTTTTCTGCTCTTCCTTACAGGTGCAGAAAGCCTTTGGGGTCAATGTAGTATCGGTACTCCGACAGTGACAGGGCTTTCTTGTCAGAATCAAAGTACTGATTCTCCATCTGATGATGCTATTCAATTTAACCTTAATGTTTCTGCCACAAGTGGAAGTACACAAGGTTATTGGATAGATGTTAGTGGAGGTACTACGGTGACACCTCAAGAAGGCACCTATGGGAGTACTTTGGCAATTACTCTCGGAAATGGCACCGCAGGGAGTAGTCAAAGTTACACTCTAACATTAACTGACAAGTCAGACTTGTCATGTCAACGGACAGTTGTAGTTGGACCACAAGCTAGTTGTAGTGCTGGGTGTTCAACTCCTGTACAATTTATCTGCGATAATCCTGCGAATGCTGGACCTCACACGGTAACCCTAACTGCGACGGGAGGATTAACCAACGTTTTATGGTTTAATGAAGCCAACGTTCAGGTTGGTGCTGGTAGTTTAGTTGTTTCTGTTTCTACGCCTGGTATGGTAGATGGGACAGAAGAGTTTTATTATACTGCACTGGATGGCACAGGATGTGTAGTAAGTTTGTGTTGTCCGATTACGGTTCAAACACAAGATTGTGGTTATATTGATTTGGCTCTGATTAAACAAAAGAGTGATAATTTGCCTGTGAGTTATGGACAAACTATAACCTTTAATATTCAAGTTTGTAATCAAGGTACTGACCCAGTTACGAGTGTAAGTCTAATTGATTATATTCCTTCTGGATTTACACTTAATGATGGTTCTTGGTCCTTATCGGGAACGAATGCCATTAGAACATTAACGGCAGGAGGTGGAATTATCCCTGCAGGAGGAATTCCTGTTTCAGGTTGTATAACTGTTCCTATAAACTTGACAGTTAATAATACAGCCAATAGTACCAATGTATTAAATATAGCTGAGATCACAGCGGGAACAGATTCAGAAGGTAGAACTGATGATGTTGACAGCACGCCTGATTCAACTCCTGGAAATGACCCAGGTGGTCTTATTGGAAGCCCAGCTGATAATTATTTGAATGGCGATGGCACTGGAACAGTTGGTTCGGGTGTTGCGGCATCAGATGAGGATGATCAAGACCCAGCAACTGTTAGAATTGTAGATTTAGCATTGAAAAAAGAAATTGTTACTGCGGGACCTTATACATATGGTCAGGCGGTGACTTTCAGAGTGACTGTTCAGAATCAAGGAAATGAAACCGCTGCAAGTATTATGGTTTCTGACTATGTACCTGCCGGATTTGCATTTGCTGCAAATAATGGATGGTCTGGTGCAGCACCATTAATAACAAGAACAATACCAGGGCCATTAGCCCCTGGAGCTTCTACCACAGTAGATCTTGTTTTGACGGTACAGCAAAGCGCTGCCACTAATGCATGGTTGAATGTTGCTGAAATCAGCTCCTTTAATGATGTAAACGGGTATGCGATCGGTATGTTTGATATCGATAGTGAACCCGACCAAAGTCCAAATAATGACGCAGGTGGTTTAGCAGAAAGCCCTGCCGATAACTATTTAGATGGTAATGGTACAGGACCAATAGGTGGTGGTGTAGCAGCAACTGATGAAGACGATCAGGATCCAGCTCTTGTAAATATATTTGACCTAGCATTGACAAAAGTGTTGAATACAACAGCACCTTATACTTATGGTCAAGTACATAATTTTACAATAACAGTATATAATCAAGGAAACGTCACAGCAACCAATATAGTATTGAGTGACTATATCCCTGCTGGATATACATTTGTTGCAAATAATGGATGGACTGGAACTGCACCAACGATTACAAAAACCATAGCAGGTCCATTAGCTCCTGGTGCAAGTATAACTGTAAATCTTGATTTGACATTTGTAAGTCTGACATCTCCGACTGCCAAATCTTGGATCAATTATGCAGAGGTTACTTCAGCTCAAGATGCAAGTGGCAATCCAGTATATGATGTAGATAGTACACCTGGTAGCAACGGTACTAATGAGAACAATGTTTATCCTAATGGCGCTGGTGATAATGACATCACAAGTACATCAGATACTGGTGTTGGAAGTCAGGATGATCATGACCCAGCAGGACCTAAGGTTTTTGATCTTGCATTACGAAAGACCAAAGTTACGGCAACTCCTAGCTTTAGTTATGGACAAACAGTAATGTACCAAATAGAAATATTTAATCAAGGTAATATCGCTGCTACAGGTATTGAAGTTACAGATTATTTGCCGTGTGGATTAGAGTTTAATGCTTTATCAGCTACTAATGTTGGATGGAGTTTATCTGGTTCTAAGGTGACTCAAACGTACACTGGTACACTAAATCCAGGACA
Source organism: uncultured Saprospiraceae bacterium (assembly GCA_937952155.1). Taxonomy (GTDB): domain Bacteria; phylum Bacteroidota; class Bacteroidia; order Chitinophagales; family Saprospiraceae; genus OLB9. The sequence continues at coordinate 11,102 of CALFYH010000282.1, read as the reverse complement.
AAGTACAATATTAAATATTGACTTGATCGTAAGAGAATGTTATACGAATCAGAATACAGCATGGACTAACTATGCTGAAATTTCAAAAGCTGATGACACTGACCCAACAACGAGTGTTCTACCAGTAGATATTGATAGCACGCCTGATGGAACCAACGGTAATGATACTGGTGGTGTTCCAGATTTTGGTGGTGTTTCAAGTGGTACTGATGACACTATAAATAATGAAAATGGTGACGAAGATGATCATGACCCTGTTAAGATTGAAATTTTTGACTTAGCATTAAGAAAAGTTTTAGCAACACCAGCGCCATATACTTATGGACAAGCTTTGACTTTTAATGTTGAAGTGTTTAATCAAGGTAATGTAACTGCTCAAAACATTGTAATATCTGATTATATTCCTTCTGGATATACTTTTGTTGCTAACAATGGTTGGACAGGTGGACCATCTGTAATCACTAGAACTTTTACAGGACCTTTGGCTCCAGGGGCAAGTACTGGTAGTCTTCCATTGGTATTGACTTTGATCATGGATGGAACAGGTGATGATGCATGGGACAACTATGCTGAAGTATCTTCATCTATGGATAATAACAATAACAATAGAAATGATGATGCAGACAGTGTCTTGGATAATAATCCAAACAATGACAATGATGTAAATCCTGGTGATGCAGATGATAATAACATCTTAGGTGGTGGTCCAAACGCAAATCCTGATGAGGATGAGGATGACCATGACCCAGCAGCACCGGTTATCGTGGATATAGCTTTGCGTAAAACAACAGTAACGCCTGGCCCATATAATTATGGTGATGTTGTAAGCTTCAACATTGAAGTTATCAATCAGGGAAATGTTGATTTGACAGATATTGATATAGTTGATTATATACCATGTGGATTTGAATATTCAAGTGGTAGCCAAACATGGACATTAAACGGAACACAAGCTCAGACCAACTTGGCTGGAGTTCTTACAGCTGGTTCATCTACCACTATAAGAATTGACTTGAAAGTTATAGCTTGTTCTTCACCAAATGCTTGGTTAAATTATGCAGAAGTTAGAAATATGGAAGACACACAGGGTAACAACCTGAGTGGATCAGATATTGATAGTAATCCTGATAATACCAATGGTAATGATGATGGAGGTTTGGCAGACAGTGCAAATGATGACTTTGTAAATGGTAATGGTAAAGCAGCTGGTGGTTCTCCATTAGATGCTGGTACTACTACAGATGAAGATGATCATGACCCTGAATTAATTCAAGTATTTGACCTAGCTTTAAGAAAAACTTTAACAACAGCTGGTCCTTATAGATATGGTGATAATTTGACTTTCACAATTGAAGTATTTAATCAGGGTAATATTGCAGCACATAATGTAGTCATCAATGATTATATTCCTGCGGGTTATACTTTTGTGGGTGCTTTAAATCCAACATGGAGTGGTGCAGCACCATTAGTTACTAAAACTATTGCAGGACCTATTGCCCCTGCTTCATCAGTAACAACAACGATTGTATTGACTCTTGCAAGAGGATCTGGGGATGCGACTTGGGATAATTATGCAGAAGTTAACACTGCTACTGACTCGAATGGCAACCCTGTAGTAGATGCAGATAGTACACCGGATAATAATCCTACAAATGACAATCCTGTTAAACCAGGAGATCCTGACGACAACAACATCACTGGTGGTGGCCCATCAGAAGGTGAGGATGAAGACGATCATGATCCAGCAGCTCCTGCACTTGTAGACGTTGCATTACGCAAAACAAACATAACAGCTGGTCCTTATACATATGGGCAAGTTGTAAGTTTCAATATTGACGTAATAAATCAAGGTAACGTAGAAGTTACAGATATTGCTGTAGTGGATTATTTGCCTTGTGGATTTGAATATGTAAGTGGCAGTCAGCCTTGGGCCGTAAGTGGAACGCAGGCTACAGCTATGTTGTCTGGTAGTTTGGTGCCAGGACAAACTAGAACAATAAGAATTGACTTAAAAGTTATAGCTTGTACATCTCCAAATGCTTGGCTGAATTATGCTGAAGTTAAGAGTTTTGAAGATGTAAGTGGAAATGATATCAGTGCACAGGATATCGATAGTACACCAGATAATAACAATCTTAATGATGATGGTGGATTAGCAGATAGCCCTAATGATGATTATGTTGATGGTGATGGTAAATTAGCTGGCGGAACACCTAGAGATTCTGGGTTAACCACTGACGAAGATGATCATGACCCTGAGTTGATACCTGTATTCGATTTAGCACTTAAAAAAGTGTTAGTTACAGGCGGTCCATACACAGATGGTCAACCACTCACATTTAATATAACTGTGTACAACCAAGGTAATCAAACAGCACAAAGTATTGTAATCAATGATTATGTTCCTATTGGATATACTTACAATGCTGCCCTGAACCCAGGTTGGGCAGGAAGTTTACCTAATTTGACATACAATGTACCAGGTACATTAGCTCCAGGAGCATCAGTTACAATACCAGTTGTATTGAATATAGAGATGACAATGGGTGGTAGTAGAAATTGGATTAATTATTCAGAGATCGGAAGTGCCGATAATGATAGCAATCCAACGAATACACCTCCTACAGATGCTGATAGTACTCCAAGTAGTAATACACCACAGGAAAACACTGTTGTCCCTGGAGATTCCAATGATGATAATGTAAATGGTGGTGGACCTTCTGAAGGTGAGGATGAAGATGACCATGACCCTGCTGGGCCAAGATTGTATGATGTAGCATTGGCTAAAACCACAACTGCAGTTGGACCTTTCAGTTTCGGGCAGGTTGTAAAATTTGATATTGCTGTAATTAATCAAGGTAACTTCCCTGTTAGAAATATCAAAGTTGCGGATTATATACCAGCAGGATTCAAATATAGAGGTGCTGAAAACTTCGGTGTTTGGACATATGATGCATTTAGTGGCAATGCAACTACAACTGTTGCAACTACTTTGTTACCAGGTCAATCTACTTCAGTAAGTATTTACTTGGAAGTACAACCTACAACAAATTATGTTACAGGATGGGATAATAGAGCAGAAATTTATTCATTTGAAGATACAAATGGTAATAATGTAAGTTCTATGGACATAGATAGTTCACCTGATACAAATCCAAATAATGACGCTGGTGGTGAACCAGAAGGACCTTCTGATGATTACACTGGAGGTGATGGAAATGGCCCTATTGGTGGAGGCCCTGCATCAGGTGATGAAGACGATGCAGATCCAGAGAGAATAGAAATATTTGATTTGGCCTTGAGAAAGGAATTAGTAACAGCTGGACCTTATGCTTATGGCGATTTATTAGAGTATAATATTACCGTGTTTAATCAAGGTAATGAGGCTGCTACAAATGTACAAATCACAGATTATATTCCAGCAGGTTACACATTTAGCCTAGCAGATAATGCTGGTTGGGTAGGAGCAGCTCCAAGTCCAACTTATGTAATTGCAGGACCAATATTGCCAGCGGCTTCTCAAACTGTAAAAGTTTATTTGAGAATTCAACAAACCACTGGTGGTGAGAAATATTGGATCAATTATGCAGAGATTACTCATGCATCAGATGCAGATGGAAATAGCAGAGATACTTGGGATATTGATTCTAACCCTGGTAGTAATGGAACTGCTGAAAATGCAGTAGAACCAGGTAAAACAGGAGATAATGTAATCGACGGTCATGATAAAGGTGGCGAAGAAGATGATCATGATCCTGCAGGTATAGAGATTTTTGACCTTGCTGTTTACATGACTGACAATACTGTAGTTCTTAACAATTATGGTGATGATGTAACATTCACAATAAATGTAACAAATCAAGGAAGTATCACTTCTAATGGTTTCACTTTAACAGATTACATGCCTTCAGGTTATGTGTTCAATGCAAGTGATAATCCAGGTTGGGTACTAGGTGCTGGTGGCAAACTTACCTTTGTATCAAGCGAAGTGTTAGTGCCTGGTGAAACAGTAATTTACACACTAATACTTGAGGCTAAGCCTACTAAAGAAGTAGATGGATGGGTGAATTATGTAGAGATCAGTGACGATAACAGTGTAGATCCTGTTGTGACAACTGATATAGATAGTGCACCAGATGCAACCAAAACAAATGATGCTGGTGGTAAAGTAGAAACCACATCTGATGACATCGTTACAGGAATTGGTGTTGATAGAAATAGAGTAGTTAGAGATGTTTATGGTAGCACAAATCCATTGACGGATGAAGATGATCACGACCCTGAGACAATCATAGTTTATGATATGGCTTTATACAAAAAACTTGTCACTGCAGGTCCATATAAGTATGGTCAGCAAGTACAGTTTGATGTATGTGTAGTTAATCAAGGTAGTGAAACTATGCAAAATGTAGATCTTAAGGATTACATTCCTGCTGGATATGCATTTAACGCAGCAAATAATCCAGGATGGACTTTGACAGGTACAGTAGCAACAAGAACAATTGCAGGACCTGTTTTAAGATGCGATACTATATGTGTTCCTTTGATACTTACTATTCAGCAAACGACTGGTGGTGAGAAGAATTGGATCAACTACGCAGAGATCACAGAGATGGAAACCACCAACGGTACGCCAGTTGACGATGTTGACAGTAATCCTAACAGTAATGGACCTGAAGAAACAGCCGTCGAACCTGGTGATCCAGCGGATGATAATACCACTAGTATTGATGAAGGTGGAGAAGAAGATGACCATGACCCTGCAGGTATTGAAGTATTCGACCTTGCACAAAGAAAGGTTATCGCTAACCAAACAGGACCTTATCAATATGGTAATCAATTGACTTATACAATCGAGTTGTTTAACCAAGGAAGCATATCTGCCGGAAACATTGAAGTTACAGACTTTATACCTTGTGGGTTTAAATATCTTGCTAGCAATGATGCAAATGGTTGGAGCTATAATGCTACAACAGGTATGGCCAAAAAAGTTGTTGCTGGACCATTGGTACCAGGTGCTACAACTTCCGTGACTATCACACTCGAATTGAAACAGTGCTTGGATAATAGTGTGGGTTCGTTTACAAATTATACTGAAATCAGCGATGCTGACAGTAATGATCCAAATGAACCACCTACTGACATAGACAGCACACCTGATACAAACCCAGGTAATGATCCAGGTGGAGAGCCTGATGGACCAAATGATGATGTAGTCACTGAAGATCCTAACTTACCTGGTAATGATGATGAAGATGATCATGATCCAGAAAGAATTGAGATTTTTGATCTTGCACTTAAGAAGGAGCTTGTCACAGCGGGACCTTACCATTATGGACAAATATTAGACTTTAATATTACCGTATGTAATCAAGGAAACGTTAACGCGGCAAATATTGTAGTAAGTGATTATCTTCCTGCTGGTTACGGATTTACATTCGCAAATAATGCAGGTTGGACTGGTACTGTAACAGCTCCTACATACGCTGTTCCGGGTACATTAGTTCAAGACCAATGTACAGTTATTCCAATGAAACTCACCATATTGCAAACAACAGGTGGAGAGAAAAATTGGGTTAATTATGCGGAAATCACTTCAGCAACTGATAGTAATGGCGGACCTAGAGTAGATGCAGATAGTAACCCAGGAAGTAACAATCCGACTGAAAACGGAGTTGAACCTGGAGATGCAGCTGATAACAACTTAGCGAGTACAGACAAAGGTGGAGAAGAGGACGACCATGATCCAGCGGGCATTGAGATATATGACCTTGCTCAGAGAAAGGTAACCACTGCTACCGGTCCATTTAGATATGGAGACATTGTCAAATTTACTTATGAAGTTTATAATCAAGGTAGTATTCAAGCAAGTGGCATTGAGTTGACAGATTATATCCCATGTGGATACAAATATGTAGCTGCCTCAAATAATGCACTTGGTTGGTCATACAACAGTACGACTGGAAATGCAACGGTAATAATGCCTGGCTCTTTGGTACCAGGTGCATTTAGGACCATTGATATTTACTTACAAGTAAAACCTTGTATAGCTTCAAGTACTGACGCTTGGACTAATATCGCTGAAATTTCAGATGGTAATAGTGATGATCCAAATGAACCACCAACGGATATTGACTCTGATCCTGATAAAGATCCAGATAATGATCCAGGTGGAGAACCAGATGGACCTAACGATGATGTTGTAGATGAAGATCCAAATCTTCCTGGTGACGACGACGAAGACGATCATGACCCAGAAAGAATAGAAATAGTGGATCTAGCACTTAGGAAGACCATGGTTACAGCAGGACCATACCGTTACGGACAGATCATTGACTTTGATATTGAAATATTCAATCAAGGTAATGTAACAATGACAGATATCGAAGTGATCGATTATATTCCTGAAGGATTTACTTATGACCCAGCTATCAACCAGATCTGGCAAGGTACATATCCTGCAGTATTCACGATAGTATCAGGTCCATTGGCTCCAGAAGCTTCAACGAAAGTAAGACTTAAATTAAAATTAGTTCAAACTAGTGGCGGTTCAAGTGTTTACTATAATGGTTCTGAAATCACTGGAATGCAGGATGATGATGGTGATCCTAGAGATGACGATGATGCAGATAGTACTCCAGATGTGGATCCTGATAATGATAATCCTGTCACTCCTGGAGATGATAATGATGACGAAGTGGATGAAAGTCCAAATGATCCTGATACAAATGATGATGACGAAGATGATAGCGATCCAGCGGGTCCAAAAATCTTTGACTTAGCACTTAGAAAAGTTCAATTGACGGCAACACCTAGCTTTAGCTATGGTCAAACAGTAATGTTCGGCATTCAATTGTTCAATCAAGGTAATGTAGATGCTAAAGACATTGTTATTGTAGATACACTTCCATGTGGTTTAGAATTCTTACCAACATCAGCAGTAAATATAGCAGCTGGCTGGGTTTATAATCCAGTTACAAGGGAAGTAAGAACAACGTATAGGAATATTTTAGCTGCAGGCACAAGTGCACAATTGTCACTAGATAATAAGGTAGTACCTTGTTATTCAAGTGTTGGTAAGGCATGGACAAACTGGGCTGAAATCGAATCAGCTAATGATAACGATCCGAATACACCTAATCCGCCAGTGGATATAGACAGTGACCCTGATAATAACAACAACAATGACGAAGGTGGTCAACCAAATACTCCTGAAGATGATGAAATCAATGGTGATCCAAATAACCCTGACAACCCATCAGCGCCTCAGGATGAAGATGATCATGATCCACATCAAATTGAAGTATTTGACCTTGCAATCCGCAAAACTGTGGACAATAGGGGACCATACAGAATTGGTGAAACAGCAACATTCAGACTAAAAGTATTTAACCAAGGTAATGTACCTGCAAAAAATATTAAACTGAATGATTATTTAAGAAGTGGATTCAGCTTCAATCCTGCAGCAAATGCAGGTTGGACCTTGACTACACCTGCGACACCATCAGTTAATGGCTTGTTGAATTATACAGTACCGACCTTGTTGAATCCTGGTGACAGTATCGTAGTGACATTGAAACTTGAAATAGCCCTTGATGCTAATCCAGCTGTCACAGACTGGTGGAATTATGCAGAAATCAGAACGGCTCAGGATACTTTAGGCAACAACAGATATGATGATGCTGACAGTACACCTAATAGTAATAGTCCTTACGAAAATGACGTAGAACCAGATGATGCTTGGGATAATGTTGTAAATGGCAACGGTCCTAACTTTAATCAAGATGAAGATGATCACGATCCAGAAAAAGTAATTGTGGTTGGTGGCCTTGGAGATACCGTGTGGAAAGACATTGACGGTGATGGTATCCAAGATCCAGGAGAACCTGGAGTTGCCAATGTTATAGCGACACTTACTGATTGTAGAGGAAATGTGTTAGCGACAGATGTGACTGATGCTAATGGATTCTATTTCTTTGACAATTTGATTCCTGGAGATTATCAAGTACAGTTTAATATCAGTAACCTTCCGCAAGGATGTGCATTTACGTTCCAGAATCAAGGAACAGATGATGAATTGGATAGTGATGTTGATTTGACAGGATTAGGGCCTTGTACTAATATTACAGGTGGTGAATACGACAGTACTTATGATGCAGGTTTATTAATCCTTGCAGCTATAGGTGACTATGTATGGCATGATCTTAATGCTGATGGTCAGCAAGGATTCGGCGAACCAGCAATACCTGGTGTACAAGTGAACTTGTATAAAGGTGATGGTACTTATGTCGGAACAACATACACGGACATTAACGGTAAGTATCTATTTGACTTCTTATACCCTGGTAATTATTATCTAGAATTCATTAATCCTACTGGATTTGATAGAACATTCCCTAACATAGGTAATGATGTCTCTGACAGTGATAGTGATGATACTAATGGACCACGTACCACAGCTACTACATATCTTGCTCCAGGTGAGAGAGATATGACTTGGGATGCTGGTTATTACAAGTGCGTTCCTATTGGAGACCTTGTATGGTATGATATCAATAAGAATGACATTTGGGATACAAATGAGAACGGTATCAATGCACTTACAGTTAACCTTTGGAGAAATCATTTTGGAACTTGGTTGATTTGGGATCATGTGAGAACAGGTCATAAACCAAATACACCATCTGACGACGGATACTTCAAATTCTGTGCGCCTCCGGGACAATATTACATCGAAGTTGAATTACCACCATTAGGATTGGTAAGAGCAAGAGCGAATGTAGGTAGCAACGAGGAGATCGACAGTGATATCACAAATGCAAATGGTGCAGTTACTTCTGATAAGTTTACGGTAACTTCAGGTCAGGAAAAATGTGATCTTGGTGCTGGATTCTATCCTCAGGCAACTGCTGGTAATTTGGTATGGGTTGACTCTAATGCAAACGGTGTTCAGGAAAGTGCTGAGTCAAGAATGGCAGATGTAATTGTACAAGCAATCTCTGTCGAGACTGGTGAAGTTACTTCACAGGCTGTAACTGATGCAGAAGGTACATATTTACTTGATGGTTTGGAAAAACAAGCTTATTATCTTAAGTTTACACCACCAGCAGGTTACTATGCAACAGTAGCAAGAGCGACAACAGACGATAAGGACAGTGACGTAGATCATAGCTTCGGTACTAATACCACCAGAGCTATTATAATGGTACCAGATGTTGAAAATGCAAACATAGACATGGGACTTGCATTCTCACCACTTCCAGTCAATTGGTTGGATGTGAGAGCTGAAAGAGTGAATAATACGCACCTTATCAGCTGGAGTGTGACAAGAGAGTCCAACGTAAGCCACTACGAAGTAGAAAGAAGAATGAATTCTGAGATTGAGTTTTATACTATACCAGGCAAAGTAATGGCCAAAGGTAATGTTGCTCAAGTTCTCGATTATAATTTGACTGACTTCGAAGTAGAAAAATCTGGTGTGTACATCTACAGAGTTAAACAATATGATTTCGATGGCAAATCGTCTTATAGCAAACTGGTGAAAGTCAGTCACAACGGCGACAACAGCATAGAAATATATCCTAACCCTGCTAGAAATGAGACAAGTATCCAGATAGTACTTGCACAAGATTCCGACGTTAAAGTTGAAATGTTTGATGCAGCTGCCAAACTGATACAAGTAATCAAGCCATCTGGCATTCAAAAAGCTGGTGATGTATCATACAATACAAATCTACAGGATATTCCTGCAGGAGTGTACAATGTGATCATCACAATAGATGGCGTACAGACACAGAAGAAATTGATAAGAATAGAATAAGACTGGTTATCCAGCGATAAAAATTCGGAAATACAAGGCTGGTACCTTTCAATAGGTATCGGCCTTTTTTATTATTTTAATGTATCACTTTGCACCTGTTGTACTTTCAGGCTATCTTCAGCAGGTTTTTTTGGTCGCAAAAACTCAGGTAATGGCTCAGTTTTGTGTTTTTTACAATTAGTCAATTCCTTAAATCCTGAAGGTGGATCTATAAATTTGGTATTTGCATTGTGAATTCCCGTAGTATCTTTTTCGAGTTTTCTTATAAATTTTTCGAATACTGGTTTTGCTGTAAAATAACCTTGACCTACATCATCACGCAAAAATCTTATCCACTTATCATCACCACCAGTCCAAATACCTACTGCAAGATCCGGCGTGAGTCCCATGTACCAGCCATCACATTGGTCATCCGTAGTGCCTGTTTTGCCACCATTAGGTGTCTTTAGATGCATACTGAATTCGCCTGTTTCATTATTTACAAGCATGTCCAGCATTATCGCATTATACAGTGGATCTATAGCTTTGTTTACTTGTTGTTTTGCTTCGTATATTACCTTGCCTTCTTTATCCTTTATCCTTTTTATCAATACGGGCACTGTGTAAATACCATTATTCGTAAAGGTAGCGTAGGCAGCTGTTAGTTGTAACAATGAAATATCCACTGCACCGAGTGCAATTGATGGTAATTGAGGTACAGCCAACCTTCCATTAGGTAATTTTTCATTTTTACTGATGCCCAATTTGTCTAACAAGTCTCTGAGTGGCTCTACGGATCCTATTTCTTTGAGCAGTCGTACCGTGATCGAGTTTTTTGAATATAATAGACCATGGTAAAGATTATACATCAACGTTGTATTGATTTTGGTAGCATTTTGGGGATGCCAAGGCTCTTTATTTTTAAAATTTGCCTCGCCAGGCAAGATAGAATAAGGTATATCTTGAAATTCATCACAAGGCTTGATCCCTTTTTCTGTCATAGCTACCGTATATAAAAAAGGTTTTGCAGTAGATCCAATCGACCTTCTTGATGTTACATGATCGTACTTGAAATATTCAAAATCTAATCCACCGTTCCAGCATTTTACATAGCCATTATGTGGATCGATTGCTATCAAGCCAGTTTGCAATAACATAGCATGATATCGTATCGAGTCCATTGGCGTCATTTCTACTTCTCTTGTCCCATGTAGGTGGTCGAAAACCTTTAATTTTACTTTTGTAGAGAATGCATTTTTGTACGCTTGTTGCAATGCATTATATGCTAGCTTTATTTCATTAA
>CALFYH010000281.1 GCA_937952155.1 uncultured Saprospiraceae bacterium | reverse complement strand
AATCAATCCTTGCCAAAGCCTGATTTATTGGTCTATTTTCATAGGAATGTGGATATTTTGCTAGATCACATTTCGAAACGAGGCCGCGAATATGAAAAAAATATTACGGGAGAATATCTTACTCAAATTCAAAATGGCTACTTTGAATATTTTAGAAATATCCTTTCCTACCCTATTGTAATTATTGACTTGAATACGGTCGATTTTGTGAGCAACAAAAACCATTACGAGCAAGTAAAATATCTTTTATCTAAGCAGTACCTGCCAGGTGTACATAGAATTAGCCTTATGGTTTAAGCCTATTTATCATTACTAATTTTCATCATCGTATCTTCCACGTGTTGGACCAATTGTGTAAAATGTGGTGTACGCTTGGTTTCGCGAGTCCTATGCATCGGCAAATCTACAGATATATGTTCTACAATTTTTGAAGGTGCATATTTCATAATGTAAATATCGTCACCAAGATAAACGGCTTCTGAAATATCATGGGTTACAAAAATCACCGTAGAATGGAACTTTTCCCACAATTCCAATAATAATTCTTGCATTTGAATCCTTGTTTTTATATCCAGAGCTCCAAATGGTTCATCCATGAGCAGGATATCGGGATTGGCCAATAGACTTCTAGCTATAGCAATTCTTTGTAGTTGACCACCAGATAAGGTCGGATACATCGCATATTTCTTTTCATGACCTTCAAGACCAACGAGCTTGATCATTTCCATTGATTTTTCATCGCGATCCTTTTTACTCATACCTTGATATTGTAGAGCTAGCCCGACATTATCCAAAACGGTCATCCAAGGCAGAGAAGAATACTGCTGAAAAACCATACTGATATGAGTATCTGGCCCAACAGGTTTGCCATGAACCAATACCTGACCTTCTGTTGGCTCTTGAAGTGCTGAAATATAGCGTAGTATTGTGGATTTACCACTGCCCGACATACCTAGCAAAACCACAAACTGTCCTTGAACAGGTTTATCTTCTACAATGAGATCAAAACCTTTTATGATCCAGTTTTGACCACCATCATAGGACTGGCCTACACCTTTAAGTTCGATGATATTATCTAGACTAACCTTATCTTCAAAACGGAATTCACTCATGATTTTACAAATAATTTTTTATAAAGCTGGTATAAATTATACACCAATATCATCAAAAAAACAATATGAATCGTCCAAAGTGCGTCGCCAAATAAATAGCTCAATGGTTTGGCACCTCCAAAAAACGGGGACAGTTCATTCCACATGGCCAATATATAAATAGCTAAAAACAACCATGTCAAAATAGATATTGCAAAATCAAAAATAGCATCTAACTCAGATACTGTTTTCAAATGGTTTTTAGCATCATAACTTTCTTTTATTTGGTATTTATAAGGAAAAAACTTTCGATCCAAGTAAGCAAATACCTTGTCTTGGAAAATACCGATGACCATGATGATTATCAAACAGGCTATTGTAATGTCAACTCTACCTAGACGTTGGCCTGCTCTATATATTAGAGAACCAATTCCACCTTGGTCGGCTGATGTTTCTGCGACGATGATGTATGTCCATGAGATCGCTGTCAATATCCGAATATCGTCAGATAATCTAGATATAACATAAGGAAAATATACCGTTGTTATGGTTTGCCAATATCTAGCCCCAAGGGTATGTACTGTCTTAAGATACACATCATCAACTTCATCAATACGTTGAATGACAATTGGTAAGAGGTAAATAAAAATACCAAAGGCTAAAAAATTTATCTTTTGTTCGGCATAAATTCCAAACCAAATAATAAACAAACCTGTGAGCGCAGTGAGTGGCAAAAACCGTACAAGATCGGAAGAGCGTCGTGTAGGGAAAGAGTGTCTTCGCCTGTGTA
>CALFYH010000280.1 GCA_937952155.1 uncultured Saprospiraceae bacterium | reverse complement strand
TTAGTTGCCTGCAAAATGGTTCAAGACGCGTGTTGAAAAATTTTATTTGTTTTTTGATCCTTATTTTTCTTTGTTTAAAAAGAAGATTGGTGATACAGAATGGGGCATAGGTTGGATACCTTTTGGCGGATACGTAAAGATCGCGGGTATGATCGACGAAAGTATGGATAAAGAACAAATGAAACAAGCTCCGCAACCTTGGGAATTCAGATCCAAAAAAGCATGGCAGCGCCTTATCATCATGATCGGTGGCGTCACGGTCAATTTCATTTTGGGTATTCTGATCTTTGCTATGATGATGTTTTATTGGGGCGAAAGTTACCTCAAAACTCAAGATGCAAAATATGGAATGGTAGTCGATAGCATGGGTATGAAACTTGGATTGAAAGATGGAGACAAAGTCTTGTCTGTAGGTGGCGTAGAAATGTTAAAGTTTAATAGCGGCTTGGTCAATAATGAAATCGTCATCAATCAAGCAAAAGAAATGGTGGTAGAGCGTGATGGACAAAAAATTAATCTGCCTATACCAACAGATTTTGTGAGCGAAATCACCAAATACGAAAATCGTGGCATGGCTTTGTATCATCCAAGAATCAAATTAGATATAAAAAAGATTTCAGAAGGCGGACCAGCACAAAAAGCTGGGCTCACCGATGGTATCAAAATGCTGAATGTCAATGGTGTAAGTACTGAGTATCAACATGAATTTAGAAAGATATTGGCTGAGAATAAAGGGAAAGCATTGAATTTTACTTATGTTTCTGGTCAAGATACCATCACTAAACCAATCACAATTTCTGACAAAGGTACTATTGGTATTGAGTTGGAAAGTTTGACATTATCCACACAAAAGTACACGATTTTCGAATCTTTGCCTAAAGGATGGAGTATGGCTACCAATTTCCTGGGTGGCCAATTGAAAGCATTTGGTCAAATATTCTCAGGAAAAATTAAAGCCAAAGATTCCTTAGGTTCTGTATTTTCTATTGCTACCATGTTTGATACTGGCTGGGATTGGAGAGTGTTTTGGAATATCACAGCATCTTTGTCCATATTGTTAGCATTTTTTAATTTACTGCCTATACCTGCATTAGATGGTGGTTACGTCGTATTTCTATTGTGGGAAGTCATTACAGGAAAAGTACCGAGTGATCGTTTCATGGAGATCGTAAATTATATTGGCTTTATCTTATTGATGGGATTGATGATTTTTGCCTTGGGATTGGATATTTCGCGCTGGTTTTGACACAATTAGATAAATAGTCATGAATTATTTTGAATTGTTTGAGATACCAGAGTCTATGAAAATAGATAAAGGCAGCCTCCGACGAAAATTTTATCAGCTAAGTCGGGAATATCATCCTGACCACACTGCTGGTGCATCCGAAGCGCAACAAAATGAAGCGCTGCGTATGACTGAATTGATAAATACGGCCTACAAAACCCTAAACGACGATCAGGAAAGGATAGGCTATATTTTGAGATCCCAAAGTCTTCTATCTGCAAATGAAAATCACCAGATGCCGCAGGATTTCCTTATGCAAATGATGGATATCAATGAAACGGTAGATGATCTTCAATCAGAATTTGATGAACAAAAGTATCTGGAGCTCTGTTCGGAGTTGGATGATTTGGAAAAATCGTTAAATATTCAGTTTGAAACAAATGCGGAAAAATTTGATAATCAGGACGATAGGAGTGGAGCGTTAGAAAATATTAAGGATTATTATTTAAAATCAAAATATCTTTTGCGCATTCGAGAAAATCTTTCTACATTTGCGGACTCTTAGCATAAAATATAACTCTTTGAAGTAAGAGCAACATGCCGAAGTGGTGGAATTGGTAGACACGCTGGACTCAAAATCCAGTGCTAGCAATAGTGTGCGGGTTCGAGTCCCGCCTTCGGTACTCAGACCTTGATGATGTATGATCGTCAAGGTTTTTTAATTTTAAGGTATTGTTTTTAGGCTTTTGGACTACGCTAAATCCAGATATGACCCTAAAATACTTATATAAAGAATATTTAATATAAAATTTCCCAATATTTTGCTTCTATCATGCAACTTTTTTTTGTAATATGATATTTATACGCTATTATTGTGGGATTTTTTTAAAAACAGGAAAAATATGAATCCAAGCAGTGTTACAACCCGGTATAGCGATGATGACCTGAAGGAATTTAAAATCATCATCGATTCTAAACTTGATAAAGCTAGGTCTCAATATGCCAGCCTCAAGGAGCAGCTGAAGGACATCACAGAAAATAATAATGACGATTTCGCAAAAGACATCACTGACTTCTCATCTATCCAGACCGAAGTAGAAATGTTGAATAATATGGCAAATCATCAGAGAAAATATATACAAGATCTTGAGAATGCCCTGATTCGTATCAACAACAAATCCTATGGCATTTGTGTAGTTTCAGGTGAATTGATCGATAAAAAAAGACTAATTGCAGTACCTACTACAACAAAGTCTGTAACAGCCAAAACACTTTCAGAAATGAAGGATGTTCAGGTACCTAAAGAAAGGTCACGTGGTTTTGATGATCTTGAAGAATCAGATGAAGACAAACCAGCCAAAAAAGCAGAAGTCAAAAAGCCAGTCATTATCACTAAAGTAATTAAAAAACCTTCTGCATCAAAAGCTATCGTAGAAACTGATGACGACGATCTTGACAAGATTTTCTCAGAATTGGATGTCATCAAAGAACTCGATGAAGCTGACCTTGGTATAGACGATGAAGATGTAGATTCTTATGATGATGACGAAGATCTGGATATGATCGCCGATGATGAGCCAGAAGATTATGATGAGGAAGACATGGAATAATCCAGTATTTACATTTTTTATTTAACATCTTTTCGATAAAAATGTGTTTTCTTACATGATTCTTGGGTCAAATCATTGACTTAATATCTGTAATAAATTGTGAAAACTCTTTTTGAAGTTCAGGATTTGTAATGCCTTCATTCTCACTATAATTTTCTTGAAATTTTGGAAAGCAAAAATGCCCCAAAATGTTAGCACCGTGAATGGGAAATCTAGCAATAGCTGCATCCATGACACTTCTTCCACCTCTTTGTCCTGGAGAAGTTGATGTTAATATCAGGCGTTTGTTTTCGAAAAGTTTGCTTTTGTATCGACTTGTCCAATCAAATAAGTTCTTGAATGCAGCGGTATATGATCCATTGTGCTCAGCAAGTGAAATGATTATAATATCAGCGGCACTGAGTTTGTCATAAAATCGAATCACATTTTCAGGAATGCCAGATTCTTCCTCCAAATCAATAGAATATAATGGTGCTTCAAAATCATTTAGGTCGATGATTTCTGTTCCTTCAAAATAAGTGGCTACATACTTCACAAATTTTTTATTGATAGATGCTTTACTGGTACTTGCCCCAAATGCCAAAAACTTCATTTTAAATATATTGTTTTGTTGTCAAAATGATTAATTCTTAATATTCTATCCTGTGTTATGGATTGAATCATGACATAAACATCCTGATGTATGTATTGTTTTAAAATTGTAGATAGCTCATCCCATACTTGACAATTCAAAATATAAGATTTAAAAATAATTCTATGCCTGATTGGCGTTTTGTCTTAAAGAATACATTATTCCAGTATCTTTGCGGGTAAATCTTCCAATATGTTGCAATTAGGTCATAAAGCCACCTTGAAAATAGTTAAAAAAGTGGATTTCGGCTTCTACTTAGATGGCTTGAATTTCGGCGAAATTTTATTGCCAAAAAGATATATTACAGAAGACATGGAAGTTGGAAAGGATGTCGATGTTTTTGTTTTTTTAGATGGTGAAGAGCGCATAGTAGCAACTACGGAAACGCCTTTTGCTGAAGAAGGGCAGTTTGGTTGGATGAAAGTAAGCAAGATAGAAAATGTTGGGGCATTCTTAGATTGGGGCGTTAGCAAAGAACTATTGGTGCCTTTTAGTGAACAGAAAGTTCGCATGGTAGAAGGCAGATATTACTTGGTGTATGTTTATCTGGACAAACTTACTGAGCGTCTTGCCGCAACGATGAAAATAGAAAAACACCTTGCAAAAGATCATGGAAATTTCAAAGTAGGACAAGAAGTGGAATTGATGATATGGACAGCTACAGAAGTTGGATACAAAGCTATAATCGATGGTAAGTACCAAGGCGTAATTTACAAAAATGAAATTTTCGATACCGTCAGTACCGGTCAAAAAACAAAAGGCTACATCAAAAAAGTCAGAGAAGACGGTAAGATAGATTTATCATTAGAGCCAATCGGTTACGTAAAGGTGGACAAAAACGCACAGAAAATTCTAACGCTACTTTCAAAAACGAAAGGGCACATGCCTTACAATGACAAAACAGATCCTGAAGTGATTTATAAAATATTCGGGATGAGCAAAAAAGTTTTTAAACAAACCATAGGAAGTCTTTACAAACAACGCCAAATTACGATTGCTGATACTGGTATTGACCTCGTTGTGGACAAAAAATAGTTTGCCAAAAATTTATTTCACTGTTTTTGCCTTATTGAACTGTTCGGTCATCTCTTTGGAAATGGCAGAAGGGACAACTTTGACAAATGTTTTGCTGTCAAGCTCAAGTGTGACTACTTGGTCTTCGATCTTGTTTATAGTGCCGATAATGCCACTAGCTGTTACGATTTCGTCTCCTTTTTTCAATTCAGAAGAAAAGACGGATTGTTCTTTTTGTTTCTTGATCTGAGGTCTGATGAAAAAGAAATAGAAAAACGCAAGCATGAGCGCAGGGAATACAAAACTCATAGCACTGCCTGAAGATTGTAAAAAGAAAATTAGATTCATAAAACGATGTCTATATGTATGGCAAAGATAAAACTAAAAAGTATAAAAGCCTACAATTAGAAAAAAATATGCGAATAACATACTTAATCGTATATAATGTCGGCTATCAGAAGTAGTTACAAAGTATCCTTACTTTCTGCGAATAATTTGAAAAAATATAG
>CALFYH010000279.1 GCA_937952155.1 uncultured Saprospiraceae bacterium | reverse complement strand
GTCAACAATTTTAAAAGTGTAAGTATTCTTTTTATCCTTTTTTCATTTATTTTTTCCCTATCTCTTTATAGTCAATCTCAAAAAATCTATCCTACATTGGATAAGGCTTTCAAGGATTATGATATTATGAATATCGATTCGAGATCAGTATATCAAGCAGTTTCTACTTCTAGAAATGGAAGTGAAATTAAACTTCGTATCAATGAAAATACGGAATGGAATCTATATCTTGAAAATAGTGAAATTATATCTCCAAATTATTTAGTATCAGAAGCTACAGCAGACGGTATTGTAAGAAAAAAGGGAATAACGGCTCTACCTATGCAAGGTTATGTTGTAGGACAATCTAATAGTCGAGTTAGTCTAACCTTCAATGACAATTTTATTTATGGATTCATTAAGATGGGCCAAAGTACTTATTTTATTGAACCACTTTCGCATTTCGAAAAAAATGAAAGCGCCGATAAATTTGTCATGTACAGTGTGAATGACATTATTCAAGGCGAAGAGAAAGTTTGTGGCTATGACCAATATCTAAAAGGTAAGGAAGAAAATAAACACCATGTTCCAAATACTGGGTCGGCAAGAAATGGCTTGTGTTTCAGAATTGAGATTGCTTTGGCTGCCGATTATTCGATGTTTCAACAATATGGCAACAGCACAGGTGTTCAAAATCATAATATAGGCGTGCTCAATAATGTGCAAACCAATTATGATGATGAATTTGCTGACGAATTACAATTTGTACTGACAGAGCAATGGTTATCGACATGCTCTACATGCGATCCGTGGACATCTTCTACTGATCCTTATGATTTATTAGATGATTTTACACCTTGGGGTACAAGTGGATTTTCTGCATCACATGACGTGGCATCTTTGTGGTCAAACAGGAATTTTGATGGTGGTACCATAGGCCTTGCGTGGGTTGGTGCAGCGTGTACATCAAATAAATATAACGTGTTGGAAGATTTTAGTTCAAATGCGGAACAAAAGCGTGTTTTACAAGCGCATGAACTAGGTCATAATTTTGATGCATCTCACAACACAGGTATAATGGCACCATCAGTTAGTTCATCTACGGTATGGTCATCAACATCTATAAGCGAAATAGAAAATTTTTACATGTCTCTAAATTGTTTGGATAATTGCCCTTCTACGAATGCACCAACAGCCGATTTTAGCTACCAATTGGTGAATCCATGTAACCCTGCAGAAGTTCATTTTACAAATCTTTCTACAAACTCTACGTCATGGTTTTGGACATTTGATGGCGGTACACCTGCAACTTCTACTGACGAAAATCCAGTAGTAACCTTTACAGATGCAGGCTTACATGATGTGACTCTTCAATCTTTCAATGGGTCAAACTCAAATTCTATCACGATCCCAGTAGCTGTAAATGTAATTTATGAACCAGTAGCAGATTTTGTTTACAATATAGATGGGCTGCTTGTGAGTTTTATTTATAATGGTACTGGTGCTACTAGCTATTTGTGGGATTTTGGAGACGGAACAGCTACATCCAATGCACAAAATCCGACACATACCTATGCGGTAAATGGCTTGTATAATGTTTCCCTTACGGTGAATAATCAATGTGGAACACATCAGGTAATTTATCCAGTTGAGATTAACGCATTGCCTTTTGTTAATTTTACATCAAATATCACATCTGGTTGCCAGCCTCAGAGTATAACCTTCACCAACCTATCAAGTAATGCAACATCATATATGTGGAGTTTTCCAGGTGGAACTCCTTCTACTTCCACCCAAGATAATCCAACGATCGTATATAATACGCCAGGCGTATATACCGTAACATTGGAAGCAATTAATAGCGCAGGTGGTAATAGCATAGTCAAAACTGATTATATTAATATTTCAGCTTCTGCCACAGCCGGATTTACCTATAATGCAAGTGGTGCAAACGTAACTTTTACCAATACAGGTCAAAATGGAAATACATATAATTGGAACTTCGGAGATGGTAATACAAGCACAGTCGTGAGTCCATCTCATCAATATGCTGATAATGGAAGTTATACTGTTGTTCAAACTGTAACGAATGGTTGCGGGTCTGTGCAATCTACACAAGTTATCAACATTGCTTTGGCACCTGTGACAAGTTTCAGTTCATCTTACACTGGACCAATATGTGCAGGGCAATCTGTTTCGTTTACCAATACATCAACATTTAGTCCTACATCTTATCTTTGGACATTTGAAGGTGGCAATCCAACTACTTCTACAGACCCTAATCCAACAGTAATCTATCCGTCAGGAGGAACGTTTGATGTGACACTTGTGACCACAAATTCATTTGGAACTACACAATCGGTTCAGCAAAATTATATTCTTGTAAATGACAAACCCATTATAACATTTTCTGCAATTGGAGATGGCCTAGAAGTAGATTTTACACAAGCTATACAGTTTGGTACTGGACACCTTTGGAATTTCGGTGATGGTCAGACATCTACGGCAACAAATCCTACACATACATATAATGCAGAAGGAACGTATGTCGTTACATTGTCCGATTCCAATACTTGTGGTACTACTACAAATTCACAAAATATACTAGTTCAATTGTTGCCTACTGCTGGGTTTTCTACCACATCTACTTCTGTATGTATGGGAAATCAAGTTCAATATAATAGTCAGTCTTCACCTTCAGCAACTTCATGGAATTGGACATTTGAAGGTGGAAATCCAGCAACATCAACTCTTCAAAACCCAGTTGTAACTTATAGTCAACCAGGTACTTATAATGTTTCCTTGACGGTTGCGAATGCTTCAGGACAAAATACAACAACCATCACTGATTACATTAATGTAATTACAGCACCTACATCTGAATTTGATGGAATCATTTCTGGAAATACAATAACATTAGACAATACCAGCATTTCAGTAGCTTCATCATCTTGGAATATCTTTACTGATAATATGAATGTGACGCTTAATGGAGATCATGTAGTTTTCTCAGCTTTACAAAATGGTACGTACAATGTCATACTAACTAATACAAATCAATGTGGTCAGTCAATCTCTGATACAGTACAGTATATTATAAATGCTTATCCTGTTGCAACTTATTCATTAAATAATGGAAATCCAGTTTGCTCAAACCAAAACGTGCAATTCTTAGCAACTGATGGTGTTGGAAATACTTATAATTGGGAGTTTACTGGTGGTCAACCATCTACTTCTAATGAACAGAATCCAGTAATATTATACAATAATGCAGGTACCTATGCTGTAAGGCTTATCGTTAGTAATATTTATGGTGCTGATACGTTGGACTCTAATGTTACTATTGGGTCTCTTCCTACTGCGGCATTTACATCTGTAATCAACAATAATCAGGCTCAATTCACATTCACTGGAAATGGACAAACTTCTCAAG
>CALFYH010000278.1 GCA_937952155.1 uncultured Saprospiraceae bacterium | reverse complement strand
CCGATCTGATTCAGTGAAGATGAAATCCTGCCCATGATACAAATATTGTCTGAATTTAGATCACAGCTCAAAGTAAAGTCTATTTTTAGCCACTTAAGCAGTAGTGAAGATCCTGATGATGATGATTTTACACATAGACAAGTGGTAAGATTGAATGAAGCATATGATAGGATCGCGCAAGGTATTGGGTATAAACCTATGAAACACATACTCAATAGTGCCGGAATTATCAGGTTTCCACAATACCATTTTGACATGGTGCGGCTTGGTTTGGGTTTGTATGGGATTGACAGTACGGGCCAGTTTGCAGACAAGCTCGAAAAAGTTCATACACTAAAAGCTAGTATAGTTCAAATCAAAAATGTCGTAAAATCGGAAGAAGTCGGTTATAATCGACGAGGTAAACTCAATGAAGATAGTAAAATAGCTGTTATAAATATGGGTTATGCTGATGGATTGATGCGAATAGCGGGTAATGGCAAATATTGTGTCAATATCCAAGGGAGAGAATATCCTTTGATTGGTAATGTGTGTATGGATCTTTCATTGGTAAATATTGGAAACAATACAAGCATAAAAATAGGTGATGAAGTAGAAATTTTTGGCAAAAGTAAACCTATAGAAACCCTCGCAAATGTTTGTCAAACAATACCTTATGAAATCCTTTGCAGAATCTCTACAAGAATAAAAAGATTATATACCCAAGGATAGTTTTGTGTAGTAAAAAGCTTATAAAATAACGTAAATTTTTAAAACGAAAAAAGCCCGAATGCACTGCGCATTCGGGCTTTTCGAATATTTTTGGTTTATAGGTTAAATCTACTTATTAAGATAAATCATCTTTTTAGTGGCTTTAAACCCTTTACTTTCAAGTTCGTAGAACATAACACCTTGAGCAGAAAAATCATCAGCATTTAAGATAACCTCATTTGCACCTTTGGCATATTGGCCTGTGATGGTCTTGATGGTTTTTCCTGTGATGTCAAAGATTTTCAATGTTGCTTCACCTGCTTCTGGCAATGTAAAGCTTATTGCTGTTGTAGATGAGAATGGATTCGGATTGTTTTGGTCCAAGGCGAATTCACCATCATTAACAGATCTGAAAGTAAGTCCCAATTTGATTTCACTTAAGTCATGTGTGTAAGCTTCGGCTTTAGTGATATCTGATGTCAGACTGAAAGTATTTGAAATTGTATTGTTCGTAATTGCTCTGAAATCTATGGTAAATAGTACCACATCTTTGTCTATGGTTAATCCATTTTCGTTATTCCAACTGAATGCGATTTTACCATTCTGTAAGTGGATATTGTCATTTGTCAAACTTAATGCACCAGCTACCACATTTTCGAAAGCCAAAGCTTTGTTATCGAAATTGAATGTCCACTGTGCTCCTGAGATGTTGTCAAAGTTATCAGCTGTTACTGCTATTTGCACATTTTCACCAGCATCGAATGATTGTTCAACAGTTGCCAAAGTAAGTGTTTTACTTGATCTAGTATCTGTTGTATTGTCATGTGCATTTACTGTTGCTGAGGCGTTGACGTCTCCAACTTTTACAGCGGTAAAGTTATTGTCCATCACAGAAGAGCTCAAATTGTCTATATACTTATATTCATTTGCTTCAAACACTTTGGTGAAATCGCTAAGATTAGCTGCTTCATCCACAAATCTCCAAGATTTATTGTTAGGAAGCTCAGTGTAGATACCTAAGATCAATTTTCTAAGTTCAACAAGGTCAGAAGCTGAGATTTTTTTGTCATTATTTACGTCAGCTGCTTTGTATTTGAATGCTGAATTCAGATTGCTTAATCCTAAGATATGTCTTTGCATCATTACAAGGTCAAGTGTAGAGATACCATTCAAGTGATCGGTATTCTTTTCAGGAGTGATTTTATAAGGTGCATTTTCAGCCATTCCTATAAATTCGTACGCACCATTGACATCTGTAATCAGAGATTTAGATTCATTATTGTTCATGTTTTGAAGAGAAACAGTTACGTTTTGAACCATATCGTTACCTTCAGTACCAATGTTACCAGCAAGTCTTGAACCTGCACAAGCAGTACCGTTTGCCTGAACATTGAGCGTTACTGTACAAAAATCTGTATTGCCAGCTACATCCCAAACGCTCATATCTTCTTCATTCGCACCTAAGTCGCTACATGTGTACAGTTTTGCAGAAGAACAAGTCGAAGGCAACCATCTTTGGTATAATCCACTTTCGTAACCTGCAAGTAAAGATGCGTTTGTTGTAGGCCAATTTCCAACCACTGTTCCATTGCTATTAAACAATACTTCATTGTTAGAAACTGGAGGTACAAATCCATTGAAAGTATATTTTAAACCACAACCTGTTAAAGGACAATTATCAGATGAACCTTTGTCAAAATCTTTTGCCCAAATTTCAATACCGTTTGTTGTAGGCATGATAACAGTGGTTAACTCAGATATACAGTACGGTGTTGGTTTCTTTTTGTCCAATACTCTGAATGTATAGCTACAAGTTCCTTGATTTCCACACATATCTTCTACTGTCCAAGTAATCTTGTGTGTTCCTACCGCAAATGTACCTGATGCATCATTTGTCGTACCTGTAATATGTGGACCAACGTTATCATTGTTTGTGTCTATCGTATAAGTCCAACGAAGTTGTGCTGCAGGTGTACAGTCAGTGGCTGTATTTTTAAGTTCAACATAACCATTGCAGTTGTCGCCAAATGCATCAGTATCAGCCTTAGAGCAAGTATTTATTACTGGTTTTACATCTTCAGATACTTTGATGATCTGTGTATATGTCCATGTATTAATCTTCCATGAATCTGCTGGGCTACTTACTGAAGATGTAGGAACGGTAGGATAAACCTGACCATTTGGCGCTATATTTGGTGAAAATTTACACCAGTCAATAACTGTCCACTTTCTCAATATCTTGAAGCAAACTCCATCAACAAATGGGAATATCTGATCTTCATAAGTATATGCAACTTGGCTACATGAACC
>CALFYH010000277.1 GCA_937952155.1 uncultured Saprospiraceae bacterium | reverse complement strand
TACCAAAATGCGGCCATCGAAAATAAAGAATCGGTGTATATAAAGAGTTTGACAGCCTTATCTTATGCGCACAGTGATGTTGAGTATTATTCAGAGATCGCTGCAGTCTTGGCTGGCCAAATTAGAGGAAATGCAAATGATTCATTGGCAAACAATAAAGCCATTGAAATTTGTGAAAAAGCCATCAAAAAATATCCTAAATCCATTGGTGCTGCAAAATGTCAAAATATCATTAATGACATCAGAAGACCGAATATCCAACTTTTCGGTGAGCAAGTATATCCAACAAAACATGCAATGTTATTTGCTTTAGATTACAATAATATAGCTCAAGCGAGTATCAGTGTTGTGAAATTGGACAAGGCATTTGATGATTTCAATCAAAGAAATCAAGAAGAAATCATTCAATACCTTAAGAAAGCGAAAAAAGTAAAAGAGCTAGTCCAAACATTGAAATCGAGTACAAATTATAAGACTCAAAGACAGGAATTTTCTATCGATGCATTGGGCTATGGAAAATACGCACTTTTGGTACAGTCCAAAGACAAAACTATCAAACAATACTTAATTTTTCATGTTTCAGATTTGTCCTATTCAACCTTTTTGGCAGATGGCAAAAGGACGTTTGTGGTCTCAGAAAGAATCTCGGGACTTCCTGTTAAAGGTGCAAAATTAATCGTGAGCACCCAAAATTATAATCCGAATACTCGAAGATATGATATTGCTCAAAGTGGCGAATACCTAACCAATAGCAATGGCAAAGTAATCATTACAAACACATATGATCGCAATTTTAAAGTCATAATATCTAAAGGAAAAGATGTCTTGGATTTATTTCAACACCATTATAATTATAGCCAAGGCGAACCACACGAGTATAAATTTGCTGAGTTCTATACCGATCGTGCTATCTATCGACCCGGGCAAGTGGTGTTTTTTAAGTCAATTTTGCTGAAAAATGATGATAAACAAGTTCCTTCATTACTCAAAGGTGAAAGCGTAAATATCTTATTCCGTGATGCCAATTATCAAGAAATAGCCAAACTGCCGTTGACATCGAATGATTTCGGTAGTATTAATGGTAGTTTCGTCATTCCAACAGGCAAACTAAATGGCAATTTTACATTAGAAATTCAGAGTGATAGTGGCATAAATGGCCAAAAATCCATCCAGGTAGAAGAGTATAAAAGGCCTACTTTTGAAGTCAAAGTGGATCCATTGACTGGTGAATACAAACTTGCCGAGAAAGTAAATGTCAAAGGTACAGCACTAACACTTGCTGGTTCAACAGTGGATGGTGCAGAAGTAAGTTATAAAGTAGTGCGTTCGGCTAGATTTCCTAATTGGGGCTGGTGGTGGCGAATGCCATATAATAGTAGTGAATTTATCGTAAGTCAAGGAAAAACTGTCACGAATGCTGACGGCACTTATCAATTTGACTTTGAGGCCATTCCGGATTTGTTGATCGAAAAAAAGGATAATCCGATATTTACATACCAAATCTCGGTAGATGTTACTGATCAGCGCGGAGAGACCAGATCTGCAACATCTTTTATTTCATTGGGTTATACTGCTTTTTCGTTGTCATCCAATCTATCAGGTGAAATGGATCTTGCAGACATGGATTGGCTCAAGGTATTTGCAAAAGCGACCAATGGTCAAGCCGTGGATGCAAAAGGCCAGTTTAAGCTTCATCAGTTAAAAGAACCTAAAAATGTTCAAATCGAAAAATATTGGGATGGACCAGTTCATTTCCCATTGCCCAAAGCCATGTATGATAAAAGTTTTCCG
>CALFYH010000276.1 GCA_937952155.1 uncultured Saprospiraceae bacterium | reverse complement strand
TTCTATCAATGGCGGACTTGTGATGGTCGTGGTATTGAGTGGATTTTCTGGACTAAATGGACCAGCTCCATGCCAAGCCAAGCCTGCATCAAAAAAACCTGTGATCTGTAAGTTTCTAAAGAAGGCAGAACCGCGATTTTTACCCAAAATATATTGCATAAATGGAATCCTCAATTCTGCATTTGCTACTACAAATGTAGATCCATTGCGTATATTATTGCTAAATCCACGCATTTGAAAAACATTGGCTTTGTAAGCAAATCCGAAATCTTCAGGTATAGGCGTTGTACTATTGAATTTCGGTGAAAACCAATTTTCTACACCACCTAGGTAGTAGAGCATTTTCTCAGAACCAAATGAAGTAGCACCTGCGGCCCGCAATGCCAAGACTGCTCTATTTAATATTGGGATATAGTGGCGACCATCAAATCCAATAATACCAGTAAATCCATCAGAAGCTGAAAATTCAAAACCATCAATAAATTGTAAATTAAATCGATTTATTACTTCAGTATATATTTTATACCTTGTTCCATTCTTGATGTTTAATGCAGCATCATGTGTATTGTCATAAATATATTCAAGCTTGAGCCCGATTCTTTTTTCTTGCACTGGTGATCCATTAAGACTTTGATTCTCAGTGATCAATTGAAAATACTTATCAAATCGGAGCGATGCTGTGGCCCTTACTGATCTATAGATATCAAATGGATATTTCCACTGATAAAGTCCCAATACAGATGTTTTTTTAGATCTTGTAGGCAAATTATTGGTTACATCTGTCTCGCCATCATATTTTGTAGATTTGCGGTATAGGCTTATTTTTTTATCTATTCTGGATTTACGATTATTGAAAGTTAAGAAATACTCAGATCCAGTAAACGTAGTTGGAATTCTTACACCAGTTTCTATTTCATAATCTTCGAAAAGATCTTGAACATTGGCCTTTAACAAAATGCCCATCGGAGTGGTCAACAACTGCTGCCTGTCTCCTGTATATGACTCCAGGCCTTCAAAAAGAAGTCCATTATCAAGTTTTGTTGTGATATTTGTCAGCGCAAATTTGTTATTGGCAGCTACGGCCCGAGTATTGTCATACGGCTCAATATATTTATTAGAAACCGATTCTCCAGTAATACTGATATTAAAGTCTGAAGTACTACTTTGATGGTAAGTGGTAGATTTAATAGGCTCTAAAATCTCTGGGTCAGAAAATTCAGATTGAAATAAAAAACCATATTCAGGCTTATCATTTACCACCTTTTCGGGCGTTTTATTTTCAAAAATTACAGGTTCGGGCTGTTTATTCTTGGCTTTTCCAGCATGAGTTATGTATGGCTGAACTTCCTGGGCCACCAATGTCTCATTAAAGACCCGATAGCTTCCATCCTCATAGTACATGGTCACATAGTCATCTGTTTCTGCTACAGCATGGTGTCGAATGATATTTCTGTTGAGATTAGAAGTGCAAAACAACTTTTTTGTGTCAGAATCAACAACATATGTATTATTGATACCTGAAACATCACTTAGGCAAACTACATCACCACCAGAAGTGACAAATGGATATCGCTCATTATGCGGAGTTTTGGTCACATTTTCCAATACCTTAGTACCATCTGCCAAAAAATATAGATCAAATTTCTCTAACGGAAGTATGGTGTCAAATTTCAAATCTTCAATAACATTGTTTGTCCTGTTGGAGCTAAAAAGTATGCCTTTTTTACCTTGCCAAATGGTATATTCAGCATCTAGGTCATCAAAAAAATCATTCGTTATCTTTTCAAAATTCCTATTCTTGGATTTATACAAAAACAAGTCTGAATATCCATCTGTTGTAGCCGAAAAAATATAGTCAAGGTCATTGAGATAACTCATGCTATAAATACGTTGAAAATCTGTTGGTATAGATTGTTCCATACTTTCTTCTGAGTGGACACTATATTTTATAAGCTTGATGACATCTCTGTGTTCGTACAAGATGCTTACTTCCTTCTGATTGGGATGCCAAGCGATCAAGGGATAATTGTAATCAGTCTCCTGAAATACATTTTTATATCCGTACTTAAGAATAATTTTTTCTTTTCCATTTTTAAGATTGCGCAAAATCACGCGAGTAGATCGGAAGAGCGTCGTGTAGGGAAAGAGT
>CALFYH010000275.1 GCA_937952155.1 uncultured Saprospiraceae bacterium | reverse complement strand
CGGATATCTTCCGGTATCACATAGCCTCTACGCTTGATAAAAGCATAAGCCTTTGCTGCTAGTGCCAAATTAATACTTGCACGTGGTGAAGCGCCATAGGAAATTAATGCTGCAAATTTTTCCAATTTACTATCTTTCGGGAAGCGGGTTGCGAAAACAATATCAACAATGTATTGCTCAATTTTTTCGTCCATGTAAACTTCCTTTACAATTTTTCGTGCACGGATAATATCATCGGTTTTTAATATTGAATTCACGGAAGGATATTGACTCAATACATTTTGACGCACAATTTTTTTCTCATCTTCTTTAGAAGGATATCCAATTACGATTTTCAGCATGAATCGGTCGAGTTGCGCTTCAGGTAATGGATATGTACCTTCTTGTTCTATTGGGTTTTGGGTTGCCAATACCAGAAATGGCTCTTCCAATTTAAAAGTCTCTTTACCGATGGTCACTTGTTTTTCCTGCATGGCTTCGAGTAGTGCTGACTGAACCTTGGCTGGTGCCCTGTTGATCTCATCGGCAAGTATGAAATTGGCAAATATTGGTCCTTTTCTGACGGTAAATTCGTTTTTGCCAGGATTGTAGATCATGGTACCGATTATATCCGATGGCAATAAGTCAGGTGTAAACTGAATTCTATTAAAATTTGCATCAATGGCTGAAGCCAATGTCTTGATAGAGAGTGTTTTGGCTAAGCCAGGAAGACCTTCGAGCAGGACGTGGCCTTCGGCAAGTAAACCGAGAATAAGCCTGTCTATCATGTGTTTTTGTCCCACTATGACCTTGGATGTTTCTGCATTGAGCACTTCCATAAAAGCACTGTCGATATAAATCTGCTGGTTTAATGCTTCGATATCAATGGATGTCTGCATCATTTTACTGTAATTTAGATTTTTAGAAATAATAAGGATGCGCTAATTCGACTTTCAAAAAAGTTTGCAAATATCGTTAATTAAGCGGGCTTTTCAGCCATTTTTTGAAAAATATCCCATATGTTCATTTTAAAATCAACTAAGGAATTTCACTTTTTGTAATACAAAATTACATTTGTACGTTATTTTTGTGTCTATATCTGTGTGCTTTTTAACTTAATCTTAACTTCGCACCTTGTTATATCAATCCAATCAATTCATGATAAAGAATCAATTCGTAATTATATTTATTTTAGCTGTATTTCTAGTACAAGGCCAACAGGCCATAGAGAAATTTAAGGTAGAAAAAGATGAATCATTAGCTTTTGTTGACATCAAACATCAACCTAATCATCCGTATAGCAATGAAATGGGTGATGGACAACCTAAAGAAGGAGCGTGTATTATCTTCAGAATACCGGTCAATGGCAAAAAAATTAACTATCTAGAAGACAAGCTAAAGCACCTAAATAAAGGTGATAAAAGTTATGATTCTGTAAAGGAGACACTAGAAAATACATACAATGAGAACTTAGATTATTTTCACATTCTACGAGAAGGATTTAATGTATATTTTGATGCTGCGAAAGTGTATTTTTTGCCAGACTCTTCATATAATTCCTTTTTGAAAGGCCAGCCTTATAATTTTCTAAATGAGTCAGGACAACCCGATCCATCCATCAAATGTACTGCAAATAACTATTATTTTTTTATTACAGGTAAAGACAAGGAACAACTGCTCCTTGTGGATAAAAATCTGAATTCATTGGATAAACCTTTCCCTTATAAAAAGAACACGTTTATGCCAGCCTTTAAAAAAATATTGAATCGGCAAATGTTTATAAATAATCAGATTCGTTATTTTAATGAAAAGTTGATGTTTATTTTATAAAGGTTATTGGGTTGGTGTTGTTTTAGGTTAACTAGTATTTTTTCATACCTAAAGTACGAAATGTTTCTTTATAACGTCGTGATGTTTCTTTGTAACGTCGTGTAGTTTCTTTATAACATCGTGATGTTTCTAAGGTACTTCAAGTTATTTTGAATTATGGTGTAAGGAAGATGTTTGATTGAAAGAGCCTATTATTTCTAGGAACACACTTTTATCAGTTGTTTCTTGGTCTAAAATCTATTAAATTAATTTTTACTTATAAAGCAAAAATTATTTTGTTTCAATTCCAATCACGCTGAAGCCGTGACAAGATATGGTGCGATTATAGGAAGTAGTCTTTTGACAGGTGACAACCCTTGCATAGAAGTTTCAATTCCAATCACGCTGAAGCCGTGACAAGATATGGTGCGATTATAGGAGTATTTGGTGGCGATGTGTATATAGCTATACAG
This sequence comes from uncultured Saprospiraceae bacterium, assembly GCA_937952155.1. Taxonomy (GTDB): domain Bacteria; phylum Bacteroidota; class Bacteroidia; order Chitinophagales; family Saprospiraceae; genus OLB9. The sequence goes on along the minus strand of CALFYH010000275.1, from coordinate 1,592 downwards.
AGTTTCAATTCCAATCACGCTGAAGCCGTGACAAGATATGGTGCGATTATAGGATATACCAAGCTATACAAGAAGCGACAAAAACATAGTTTCAATTCCAATCACGCTGAAGCCGTGACAAGATATGGTGCGATTATAGGAATAGCAAGTATAGTTTATGAATATAGAATAGATGAGTTTCAATTCCAATCACGCTGAAGCCGTGACAAGATATGGTGCGATTAAAAGTCTTTCAGTGAAAAAGGCGTAAAGTTGAATTTTAGATTTCAATTCCAAAATGGTGCGATTAAAAGTTCTGTTTTGTCTTTTTCCATCTTAAATATATCTATTTCAATTCCAAAATGGTGCGATTAAAAGGTGTCAATGCTAGACATGTTTATTCGAGACGGCTTAAATTTCAATTCCAAAATGGTGCGATTAAAAGAAAGCCTATGCTGAAAATGTAAAAATATCTTTCATGTTTCAATTCCAAAATGGTGCGATTATAGGTGCAGCTATTTGGTATATGTTGCCAGCGGTTATAGCAGTTTCAATTCCAAAATGGTGCGATTATAGGTCATTAAGTTACGATTATCAGACCATTCGGTAGCTTCGTTTCAATTCCAAAATGGTGCGATTATAGGTGATGGAGCAGATGCAGGACAAGTATTTAATACATTAGTTTCAATTCCAAAATGGTGCGATTATAGGCTTTTACTGGATTTTCTAATGCCTTACCTAATTGTAGTTTCAATTCCAAAATGGTGCGATTATAGGATTGGAAGGCTTGTGACGGTGGGCATTACTTTAGTTCGTTTCAATTCCAAAATGGTGCGATTATAGGTTCAATTTTTTGAATGTAGTATATACACAAGTTAGTTTCAATTCCAAAATGGTGCGATTATAGGAGTCGTTTGTTTTACCGCATCAGTTCCTTTTAATTTGTTTCAATTCCAAAATGGTGCGATTATAGGCCGTCATCCGACCACGCAAAATTAACTCATTTTTACATCATTACACATCATTATTTATATTATTTGATGATAAATTATCGTCGATTCCCATTAGGCATTTTTTACTTGACTACCGACGACTTTTAAAATGTATTGATAATCAATTATTTAAAATAATAATATCATCTCTCTTGATACATCCTATACACTTGTATTGGTTGATGTTGTTAGAACGACAACGCCATTATCTATCAAAATTATATTTCCGATCATGTCAAAGAACGTCTTTTGTCCCAAAGTTACAAAAAATTGTCGAGACTATTTTTTTCTTTTCCTACCACTTGCTTGTCCATCCATTTCTGCTCGCGGCTGCTGAATATGATAAAACTATCTTCATCGATTTTCATGATTTCTTTGGCCTTGTACTTGAGCTCCTTGAGTTGTACTTCGGTCAATTCACCTTCGAATACTGAGTTTTGTATCCAATTGAGATATTGCCTGCAGAGTTTCAACATTTTCACAACTCTTTTTTCTCCCACATCGTAAACGGCTATGATATACATATTGACTTCATTTTAACATCATAGATTTCCAACTCCAAATAAGATTACTACCACCAAATTTTAAATGCTTTGTACTCTGGTTCATCTTTTAATATAT
>CALFYH010000274.1 GCA_937952155.1 uncultured Saprospiraceae bacterium | reverse complement strand
GGAGTACTTAGCAGCAGCTCCTGCTGATTATAAGCTGAGTTCTATATAATTTATATATAACACTTCTGTACAAGGCTTTGTTGTATAGATTTAAATAAGAGCTACGAAGTTGTAGTTTTATTTACACCAATGTTCCATTATGCACCTGATACTCCTCAACCTTCCCATTCCATTCCTCTAAAGTTATTTGTAAGTCTTGGTCTGTCAGCTTTATAATTTCTATTATTTTATTCTCTCCGTTATGGTATACATTAATAATTTTACCACTTTTGTTAAGTATAATATTTTTAATATAAATATTTGGTAATATGTACAATGTGTAATATCTTTGCAACATCAAACAAATATTTATTATCATCATGTCTAACCAATACAAATACAAGATAAAGGAGCTGTTATCAGCTCAAAATATAGAACAAGCTGATCTTGCGGATCATTGTCGGAAATCCCGACAAACTATCTCCAATTGGTGCAATATACCAGTCGGTACTACCAGCAAGATACCACGTATGGCGATGCATGATATCGCAGATTTTTTTGGCTGCTCGGTTAGCGAATTATACACCAATGTAGCTGATGCACCTGTCACTCGGGCCAAGATTTATAAAGCAGTAATTTAATTTTTTCATCACCATTTATTAAAACCATCATGAGCAAGTTATTCAAAAAAAACATCACCGTCACATCTGAAGAATATCAGATCATACTAGACTCACTAGAGTTTATGGAGTCAAAGGTAAGCGCAAAGCTGACCAAAACCATAGAACCCAAAAAGCGCCGCAAACTCACCAATATCCAAAGCGCCATACAGGAGCTACTCATAGACCTTGTAGATAATGACGGACTAGATGTAGCATGAAAAAGATAATCTGTACCGTCACCAGGGCCAATAAAACACATATTCTTATCACAACATTTTCAGCAAATTGATATGACAGACACATCTCCATCCGCAGCATCACAATGCACACTCATAGAGCAACACTTGCGCTCAGGCAAGACCATCACACCTATAGAAGCGCTCGATCTTTACGGATGCTTCCGCCTAGGTGCGCGTATATGGGATCTGAAAGATCAAGGTCTCGATATAGCCACGGAGATGGTCAATAATGGCCGCAAAAGATACGCAAGATACAGCCTAAAACAAGCATCATGAAAATATTAAGCCTAATCATTAGTGTCCAGATCATACTATTCTTAATAGCTATGTCGGTCATAGCTTACAAGCAGATCAAGCTCACGAAGCAGATCAAAAAACACAGACAAAAAATAAGCAATCCATGATTACCGCCAAAAAATTATCCAAAATACCCATATCTTCATTTGCTGCAGATCAAGTGGCAGAGATGTTTGGAGTAAGTACATCCACCGTGTACAATTACGTGCAGCGTGGCATCAGAGTCAGCAATGACATCTATGTGCGCCTAGAGCGTGGAGACTCTAGCAGATTCGACAAAGCGTCTCTCATCAAGTTTATAGAGCAAACAGCCGCATGATGCCACTGCAAGGCGTCAGTATCATCATGTGGTTTATTTATTTTGATTATTAATTTACGAATGAGTGTCGCAAAGGCGGCGCTCATTTTCACCACCTTATTCAAAAACAAATGGCACAAATAAAAAGAATAATATTCAAAACACCTGAAGGAGTAGAGATACCATCATTGGGCAAGTTTATGCTGCACCTACACGACATAGGCTCTAAAATGACCAGGTGGATGATAGATCATCAGCACATGCAGAGAAGACCGCACGGCACCATCACATTGGATGGACGTGAGTATGAGTTCACCACCATTTATGTAGGCAAAAAACAAATCGAGCCATCACAAAATCTTGGAGCTGAGACAGATGGCAAACTCAAAGAAAGCACTTACACAACAATATACGAGCTCACACCTATACATAAATTAGAGCTTACCTTTTCATCCAACAATACATTATTACACACCAAATCAATATCATAATCATGACGACAGACATTGCCCAAATCACAGACCTATCTACATACAAGCCTATAGGACTAAATCTCTCAGCCACATACTGGTCACCAGCCAATGTAGGAGATACCAAGCGATTGTTATTTATGGAGATCAAATCCATTCAACATCCCAATGAAGAAACAGCTGAAGCCAAGGAGCTACCCACAGCAGTATTTGTAGATCCATCCACCAAAGAAGTCATCCATCAAGGTAGTTCCAGGCTCGTAGCTATATTTCAGCGAGAGAATACAAAGCCACTCACGCCTGTACAGATCACATACCGAGGCAAGGTAAAAAATAGTACCAACCAGTTCAGCTCCGATGCATGGGAAGTATATTATCTAGCAAAAACCGATAAAGGATAATCATCATGGATATACTCATCATCATCCTATTAGTTAGCGTCATCGTAGGCATCTGTAAGTCCATACATGAGACCTATATCGCTTATAGAGACCAATTCAGATAAATGAGCAACCTGTACACCAATATACTCAACACGCAGGAAGATAGATCGATACCAGATCTATCTTCCACCTTATCACCGCTCACAGATGATGACGTGGTAGGATTCGGAGTACATGCAGCACTGAGATTAAAAGATGTACCTATCAAGTATCTACAATGGATGGTCGATGATCAGATGAAATACCCTAGAGCGCACAGATCACCACGATGGACATTAGTAATAAATTGGATAAAGAGTAAAAAATAAAAAAAAATAATTCCCCACATGAGCAAAGAGACATTTATAATACGCACAGAGTGGTACGAAGCCATCAGCGAGCTAGAGCCGACAGATCAAGCAACCATATTTAGAAATTTATTTCTTTACCACATCGGTGACACTACCGACATGGTGCTAGACACATTAGGAGTAAAACTCGTCTGGAAGCTCATCGAGCCTACCCTATCTCGCAATATAGAGTCATATGACAAAAGACGAGAGACAGCTATAGACAATGGCAAATTAGGCGGTAGACCAGAAGGTAAAAGTATCATAACTGATATAAACGGAAATCTTTTACCTACAAAAGAAGATGGCAAGCATTATTTTTATATAATTTACGATCATGAATTGAAAATATATAAAATAGGTGAGACACAAGATTTACAAGCTCGAAGATTGAGTATAAAAAGACCTACTAAGTATTTACAGGTAATAAAATTTATTGATTTGGGCAATCAATCCATTGCTATGGATTTTGAGAGACTTTGTATTATTAAGTTTAAAGAAAAGAGAGTAAAAGGAGATTGGTTTGATTTATCTTCCGAAGATATAAATACAATTATCTTAATGTCGCAAAATATCCAAAATAAACCTGCAAACAATCCAAATCGTACACATGAAAGCCTATCTGATTATGTATCTGTATATGATTATGTATCTGTATCTGATAGTGATAGTGTACCTGTACAAAATCCGCTCACTCCCGATTCCAATAAAAATTATCCAGACCTAGCACTACCTGCACCTGGTCCCGATAACCATCAAGATTCGCATTTTTACGAAATCGAAATCTGCAAAAATCTGCGCATACCACCAGACAAACTTATATTCATCTGGAATAAATGGATGAATAGTCGCCGAGATCGATTTTTCACCAAGCGCGAAGCCCGCAATGACTTCAGATCATACGCCAGCTCTATAGCCATGGACGCTAAAACCATTCAAAGCATACAACCATCATCACAACCCAAAAAAGAAATAGAATATGTACCATCAGGATAGACCTACCACCGACATCATCATCGCTAGAATAGTTCTTTTTATTTCACTCATCATCGCACTTTTAATAAAATGAGCACCGAAATACAACCCAATCCATCCATACAGGAATCCATAGACTCCATCACAGCCAAATACGCAGGCAAGCCACTACCAGTAGCCCAATACTCCAAGCGAGCGCGCTACCAAGAGCAATGGCAACCATCCACTATGACTCCGAGTGTAGAAGTAGAGCGAGTAGATTTCACCTATGAGATCATGCGTATAGTGCTGTACTTTATGGTGACGCAAAAGCTCAAATCCAAAGGCAAGACATTCTATATCAATCCAGAAAATACAAAGCGTCTCACAAAGATTATAAAAAGTATCACAGGAGACATAGCTCCATATACTTGCCAAATCACAGGAAAGGAAGTAGTAGGATATAATCCGTCTAAAGGCATCTTTATGTATGGTCCACCATCATCCGGCAAGACCTTCATCATGCAATCCATTTGCAATTGTATAACCAAGGCATTTTACACCAGATGGTATCACCTTGCATCACAAGCCTATTTTTATAATTACAAAGACATCACGCTAAAAGCCAGAGAAAACAAGAGTATCGACTTCCTTCGCACCTATTTTGACAAAAAAGAAATCATATTTTTAGACGATCTTGGTTACAACCAAGAGAATATGATCAATCTCATGGGAACAAAAGAGAATATAGTATCACATCTCATTGATATCCTATACAGAAAATATATAGAAGGTGCCATGATACACATCACATCCAATCTATCACTCACATACATAGAGTCAGAGTTCGGGGCACACACCCATGACAGGATCGTAGATATGTGCACTCCAGTCAGTTGGATGGGTGATAATTTCAGGACAGCATAACGCTGAGTATAAGCGATGTTTTCTGAAAGAAAATAGCGTCTTATACATTGTTATCAGATG
>CALFYH010000273.1 GCA_937952155.1 uncultured Saprospiraceae bacterium | reverse complement strand
AGATTGTGTCACTTGCTGCATTATTAGTCTGTAAATGCTTGACTCCCAATTCATAAAGTTCTCGCAGCATTACCTGATTTATAAATTTTGATGCATATGAAAATATAACCGATTCTCGCATCTGAAAAACATCTGGAATTGTGCCAATAGCAGTAAGCATGTGTGTGATTGTTCGCATCAATGGCAATCTTTCACTACTAGAAAGTTGATTTATTCGCAAGTTACCATCCAATCGACTGGAATTAAGCGAAAAATCAGCCTTACCAATAAAGTTACTTTCATCTATAAAATTAGTCACCGAATTAAAAAATTGGAGAATCTCCAAATTACAATTTTTCACATTAAAAACTATAAGGTGCTGATCACTTTGATGTCGCTTTTGATCTATCTCATCGCTATCAGAAAGAATAATAGGATATAACTTATTGAGCCCTTCATTATGTTCTGCCAAAAAATATTTCCATAATATTGGTTGCTCTATCTTTTTATTTTTGAATATCGTTTTATAAAGTTCCGGGTTATATTTCTTGATTGAACCAACGATGTCTCCTACTGCCTTACCTTGATTTGCTAAACGTTTAGCCGTTTTATATCCTTCACTTCGATCAAATAATTTAAAAAGCGTGTTGATATGCAAGTCATTGCACGAAAAAATTTGGTGGTCGTCTTTTATCAACCAAGAGTAAAAATACCATCGATCGAAAATTGTGGCCCATTCATTTGAATCAGACTTGCGAAGATACTTGACTATCTCTTTTTCATTTGCGTCCAAGGATTCTACAAAAGACTGCCATTGAAAATAATGTATGTTTTTTTCTGTTTTAAGTAGAATTAATTGCAACTGAAAGATAAGATTATCTATAAAATCCATTTGCTTAGATATACTTAATGTATTGACTTCCAGTATATTGTTTATTATTCTTGATTCATTTATTCTACTTATCAAAGAATCAAGATCGTTTTCGAGATGTGTAAGTGTATCATCATGTAGATTAAACCTATTGATAGATTTTAGAAAATCAGCTTTAAGTCTCAGTGAATTATCCTTCCAGGCCGCCAATTTATTGCTGATATCTGAAAGCATTTCATTATAGTTCTTGGGTATTGATTTTACAGGCTGATAGGAAAATTGTAAGGTGCTGGCACAAGATAATATTAACTCATTCCAAGCATCTACTTCTTCCCTCTGTTGCAGAATATGTTGTTTTTTTCCACCAGTAAAGACGTCAAGCATTGATGATTTTACTTGTACCGATTCATTAAAAGACAAGCGATCACTCATCAAGGCAATTTTATCCATCAATACTGAATAAGTCAGGTTAATATTTTGTAAGTATTTGTTATCCTGCAAATTATAAAAATGATGATATCTGGTTTTTAGAGTTGTAGCTAACTCTTTATATGTAAATATTTGATATGTTACTTCATCTAATTGATCGGGGATTTTTATGGCCTTGTTTAGAAAAAGATTGGCATCTTGAGATTCAGTTATTTCAAAATCAGTCTGATATAATCCTGCAGCTTGCACGACAACTTCTCTGATATTTTGGTATTCTTCATGAGAAAACTCCAAACCAGCAATCGATACATTTCTGATTAAATTGGATGCATCACACCTTGCATCTATTGACAAATACGTATCTAATATCTGCCTCCATGATTTATTTTCGATCAAATCATATCTTTGGTTCAGAAAATCAAGGACGCTTTTACCTAATAATACATATTTAATTTCTGAATCTTCGTAAGGAGTAGAAAAGTTGGTAAATTTTCCAACGCTAGCTTTGATACGTTCCAGT
>CALFYH010000272.1 GCA_937952155.1 uncultured Saprospiraceae bacterium | reverse complement strand
CCTAATTTCAAGCCAGTGACTCGATCGGAAGATGTATCCTTGGCAGATACGATGATGATACCTACTTGATTGTTTCGCAGACGAACTTGCTCACAGATTTGAAATCCATCAACTTCAGGAAGCATTACATCCAAAATGATTAAATCGAAATACTGCGAATTAATAAGCTCTAATGCTTTTCGGCCATTGTCAGTAGCTATTACTTCATGGTTTTCCATTTCTAGATTCAACATGACCATTTTTCTGATTTGTTCTTCGTCTTCTACTAAAAGTATTCTCATAATTTTATTTATTTTTACTTAATGGAATTGAAACACTTACAATGGTTCCTTGTGGTATATTGTCGCTGATGGTCAGCTTGCCATGATGTGCCTTTATAATCTTATTGGATATATAGAGCCCAAGTCCTGTGCCTTTTGTTTTTCGAGTATTTTCATTGCCAATCCTATAAAATTGGTCTGTTACCCTGACTTTCTCATGATCTGGAATGCCTATTCCTTCATCTGCCACTGACAATATAGCAAATGGCGGCTCCATATTAACCTTTACTCGCACCGCAGCCTTGTTTCCTGAATATTTAATACTATTTTCTAGGAGATTATTTATGAGAGATATCATAGCTTCATGATCAGCATCTATTGAGATGTCATTTGTATCAAACTCAGAGATGATTTCAGCTTCTGGATTTTGCATTTGTAATCTTTTTATACAATAGGTGACTTTTTCATTTAGAGAACATTTTTCAAAATGATATTTGTAATCGTGGTCTAGTTTGGCCGCCATTAAAAGATTATTTATGAGTTTTTCTAGCCTTGTGCTTTCTTTCAGGATACTTTCGTGCAATTCTACAGTCATTTTTGGTGATAAGGCTCGTTTTATCAATGTCTCAGTTGTGAGATTTATGGCTGCAATAGGAGATTTCAATTCATGGGTAATCGAAAGCAAGAAGTTTTTTTGTTTTATTGTACTTACGATCTCTTTGTTATAAGCTTTCTGAATAAACCACATACCAAGGACTAACAAAATGCCAAAAACCATACCTTCACCTAAAATCATAATTTGATTTCTCTTGTAAAATTGATGAATCTTGTTGATGTCATGCACACTACTCTGAATATCAGTACCTTGCGAAGAAATACACGTCGAAAGAGCAAGCTTGTGTTCGTACAATGTTTGATTGTTTCTCGACAATAAGACGGCCCACCAGATCAAAGCAAGGAGCATATATACCATGACGCCGTAAGATAAATACTTCATTTTACTTCGAACTTTTGCGTAAATTTAATGCGTAATCTGTCTTTTCTTGTCATTCAAGGGTAAAATTCATAAATTTGGCACAATTATTTCCATACAAATCAAGTTAATTCGGAAATTTTGATGCAGAATCAGGTTTATGCTCGGTATTTATACCAAATGTTGATGAAAACTGGAAAGGTAAGTTTGCCTTCTCTGGGTAGTTTTTCTTTGGATTATCACGAGTCAAAATTTGCTCAAAACAAAACATCATTACTTCCTCCTTCGACAGAAATTACATTTTCTCCGACATACTATTCAGAATCCGCTTTCCACAATTTATTGGTAGAGAGTGGTATGTTAGAAAAGGATGCACTTTATTTAGAATCACTTCTCATTTCAGACTATAAAGTATCACTTGAAGCTCAGAAACCCTTTGACTTAGGCGGATTGGGTACCTTGGAGAATGGCGATTTTGTACCTAGTAAGCAGGAATATTTCAATAAGTACTACGGCTTGTCTGAGATCAAAATTGCACCTAAAGTTTCGGGCGTTAAATCCATAAAACACGATGAAGACTATTTATATAGGCTGAAGACTACCAATACAACGGACAAATCATCATCATTTAAAAATTTGTTACTTCCGGCTATTATTGGTTTGCTTAGCTTATCAGTGATTTTGTTTTGGATGTTATCAAGTGACGATGAGCACAAAAAAGTTACAGCACAAAATGAATCTTCTGTTGCGGTTGTAGATTCAACTATAGATCAAACCCAGAAAAACATTGCTGATTCTTTGCGTATTGAAAGAGAGTTAGCTAAAATGGATTCTTTGGCTTTGGTAGAAGAAATGAAAAAGGAAGTTCCATCAACAGAGATCGAACCAAAAGTTGAGCAAGTTGTAGAAATAAATGAAAGGATTTCCGAGCCAAAGATTGATTCAGACCAACCTTGTGTCATTGTAGTAGGTGCGTTCAAGAATGCCGGCAATGTGAAGTTAATGAAAAACAAAATTGCTGCAAAAGGGTACAAATCCTTTTCATCATCTTTCAATGGTTTGACGAGAGTAGGAGTTGTTTATAATTGCAATCAGACTGATCCAGAAAAATTTAAGTCGAAAGTACAGAAAATATTCAATGCAGATGCTTGGAATCTGCACGATACTATATAAAGCAAGGATTTTACTTCATTTTCGGTCTACGTCTTTTACCACCAGGCATCATCATTTGCCCAGTTTTCATACCCATAGTCTGTGCTACTTTCATTTGACCACGGTTTTCGATTGCGGTTTCAAACTGCTTAAATTGTTCTTTAAGCTGAGGCTCTGTGATTTTAAGTTTTTTGGCTTGATAAAAATAATTTTTCGCTCCTGTCCAATTATTTTTTTGTGCTTGTATTCCAGACATTTGCAATAAAACCATACCTTTTTCATTGTCTGATGGCAAATCCAGAGCGAGTGCTTGATTAAAATAAAGTTCTGCCGCATTGTTATCTTTCTTTTGGGCCGCTAGTGATCCCTTCAAGATATAATAAAATGCGCGATTAGTTACATATAGCAACTTAGGGAAATATGTAAGATTCAGCCGATTTTCTGCACCTTCAAAATCCATCTTTTGCAACATCTCTGATGCAGACTGGACTGTACCCAAAAGTAGGTAGCTCGCCAAAAATAACAGGCCAATGATGATGAAAATCCATGTGTATCCTATGCCGAGAACAAATGAAAGGACAATGCCACCTACTAAACACAAAAATATTATCGCAAATTTGAGGTATATATTTATCGTAAACATATATAATATTAATAAGATTTATCAAATGAGAGGGCGAAATTAACGCCTTTTTTGATTAAATCAGCCCATTAAAATATATTAATTTACCAATAATATGTATATCACCTATCGGATGTTGTACTTTTGCATTATAAAATCACAATTCAGTATATTAAAATAATATAAAATGAAAATATTTTTAGAATCCATTCATGGCGAACTTAACTTTAAGGGAACTAACGAACGTGGACAAAGTCTTCATTTTTCTGGGAATAAGGAAGCTGTCAGCCCGATGGAGTCCGTTTTGATGGCTGTGGCAGCTTGCAGTGCTATAGATGTAGAGATGATCCTGAAAAAAATGAGACAAAATGTGACAGATGTTAAAGTCGAAGTTTCAGGTGTCAGAGCCGATGCAGTTCCCGCAGTATTTACAAAGATAGACTTGCATTATATTATCTCTGGAGATCTGAAAGCAGAAAAGGGGATTAAAGCTGTTGAAATGTCCATGAACGAGTATTGCTCTGTATCGAAAATGTTGGCTCATTCGGTGGAAATAGGCTTTACAGTCGAAGTAAGGTCAGACCAATGGAATGAACAAATGTAATTTTTTTTATCATCCTAAAGTATGTATATGCACTTTGAAACTAAAGCCATTCGCACACAGTCTGAAAGAAGCCAACATAATGAGCATGCTACTCCGATTTTTGCCACATCTAGTTTTGTCTTTGATGATGCAGAACACATGCGTGCTTTGTTTGAAAACGAAATTGAAGGAAATATCTATTCTAGGTTTACCAATCCATCAGTTAGGGAGTTTGAAACCAAAATGGCTTTGCTAGAAGGTGGCGAAGATTGTATAGCAACGGCAACTGGTATGGCTGCCATATTTGCGACTTTTGCATCTTTGCTTTCTCAAGGAGATCACATCATTATGTCCAGAGCTGTGTTTGGCTCTACTTTTAAGATCAACAGTGATTATTTGGCAAAATGGGGTATTACATACGATTATATCGATCCGCTTGATCCTGATTCTTGGCAGCAATGTGTTCACCCAAATACAAGATTATTATATATAGAAACTCCATCAAATCCTGCGTTAGATATTATTGACTTAGATTTTTGTTCTGAGTTCAGTAAGCAAAATGGTATTTATTTGGTAGTGGACAATTGTTTTGCGACGCCTTATCTTCAGCAACCTTTAGAACATGGAGCTGATATTTCTATTCATTCAGCTACTAAGTATATTGACGGACAAGGTAGAGTGATGGGTGGAGCCATTATTTCAAGTCATAAAATCACAGAGCAAATTTATCCTTTCATGAAAAATGCTGGGCCTTCACTTTCCCCATTTAATGCTTGGGTATTGTCGAAAAGTCTGGAAACACTGGCTGTCAGAATGGACAGACATTGCAGTAATGCACTTTCTATTGCCCAATGGCTAGAATCAAATCCCAAAGTAAAAAGTGTAAAATATCCTTTTCTACCTTCAAATATAGGTTATGAGATAGCCAAAAAACAAATGAAAGCTGGTGGAGGAATGATTAGTTTTGAGCTTCATGGAGGATTTAAAGCAGGTACTCAGTTGATAGATTCACGAGAAATGATATCATTATCTGCCAATCTAGGAGATACAAGAACCATAATCACCCATCCAGCTTCATCTACTCACTCAAAACTAACACCAGAACAACGAACAGAAGCTGGCATATCAGACGGATTAATAAGGCTTTCTGTAGGTATTGAGCATGTGGATGATATTAAGAATGACTTAAAGTTATAGATTAAGTGGAATACCCAAAAGATATTAAATTTAAGCCTGACTTTCGAAGCCTGATCCTTGTTTGGGCGTTTGCTGAGTCAGGTATTGGAGGATTTTTGCATGCCCTTCGATTACCATTTACAGGAATTTTGGTAGGCGGAATTGCTGTAATTTGTATCACGCTTATTGGTTACTACAAATTTGAAAATAAAAATAGCATTTTGGAAGCGATGTCTATTGTATTATTGACAAAGTTGGCCATAAGTCCGCATTCGCCTTGGCAAGCATATGTGGCCGTCATTTTTCAAGGCTATTTGGGATATTTGATATTTAAGTCCAATCAATTTTTTAGTTTAAAAGTCTTGATATTTGCGATTATTAGCTTATTGGAATCCGCTTTTCAAAAAGTTTTAATAGCATTTTTGGTTTTTGGTAAAGAATTTATGTCAAGTATAGATCAAGCAGCAATCTCAATAGCTAATGCGTTGGGTTTCAGTAGTGATATTTCCATTGTTAAAATGGTATTTGGTGTTTATATCCTAGCACATTTGTTAGCAGGTATTGCCATAGGTATTTGGTTGCCCAAAATTCCTTCACAGTTAAATCTACTCATAAAAAATATGCCCGAACCCGAAAATTATGAAAAGTATTCATCTCAAATTATTAAAAGGAAATCAAAGGTAATCTTTTCATCTTTGGCAATTTTTATTGGTATTTTGTTATTATTGAAGTGGATATTGCCGGAAGTCAAAGGGATAGAGCTCATTTGGATTTTTTTTAGATCAATTCTCATCAGTGTTATGCTTATATTTCTCATTGGTCCTTTGATTAGAGAGTTTATCAAAAATAAATGGACTGTCAATAAAGATAATGAGGAAATGTTTCAAACCACCATCGCTAGAATTCCAGAATTTTCCCAAAAGGCAATTTGCTGGATGCAATATGTCAATAAGTACTATGTAGGTTTTTCAAAGGTTAAGTATTTAGTCCTCGGTTTGCTGGTGATTTCTGGTACAAGTGAAAATGAAAATGGCTGAATTTCTAATTTTAAGTGGCCCAATACGCTCTGGTAAAACTTCAAATTTGATGAATGTTTTTGGGAATCGACCAGAAGTAAGTGGTTTTCTTACACCAGATATTGGAAATAAGCGCGTAATTTTTGAATTAAAAACTGGAACATATCACAACTTTGAAACAATCGATAAGGAAATAAACCAACCTATTGTAGCGATAGGTAAATTCTGTTTTCTAAAAAGTGGCTTTGAATTTTGCAAACATCTAATGTCAGATTATTTAAAATGCCCAACGAAGGTTTTTGTTATTGATGAAGTTGGAAAATTAGAAATGAATGGATTAGGACATGAACCAAACTTGAGTAAATTTTTAGCTTCGGCAAATCGATTGGATCAAAATTATAAAATAGTTATCGTTGTTCGTGATACATTGGTATTAGATTTTTGCATTAGATATAGTTTCTTAAACCCAACAGTAGTTTCAGCTTCTGATGTTTTGGTCGTGATTTGATTATAAAAGATGAAAATTGTAAATTTATATTTGATTTTTGAGTTAAAATAAATTCTTTTTGTTGCAACTTAAATTAAATGCAATATTTTACATTTTATTTCTATATTTGCAACATCCCATTTATTTTAAATTTTCCTATGTATTTACTGTTACTTTATAAATATAAGTACGTCAGATTAATTGTTTTATAAATTTAAAAAATAATATTCAAAAAATGAGCGATTCCAACAAAAAGATTGGTGATGATTATTTGCCATGTAGTGCCTACCAGGGAAGTGTTACAGATGAAAATGGTTTTCATCGCTTCGAAGAAGCAGGAGAATTTTATTTTTCAGTCATAGATCACGGTATCGTAGTTCTTCGTAGTGAAGGGTATGCTTCCGAATCTGGCAGAGAAAATGGAATTGCATCAGTTTTGAAAAATATTCAGGATGAAGATAAGTATGGTACAAAACAATTGGAAGACGGTAGTTGGGTTTTGGTACTGAAAGCTGGCAACCACCAAGAAATAGCTCGATCTTGCCCTGAAGAAACCGAAGAAGAAGCGAAATCATATCTACCTTCAAGCCGAGCAGCATTTGCAGCCGAATTTTTAAGATTGGCGTCGGTAGAAGCGGGAAGTGTCAAAGTTCCGGGTTTTGCTTTTGCAACCGAAAGTGATAATTCAGAAGATGATGATTACATGATATGTCGTGAGTATGAAGAAAAAGTTCAAACTTCTACAATTGACGAAGATGGATTTATTAAATTTCAACATGAAAATACTGGTAAATACTATTTTGCATGGGTAGCCACAGATGGTAAAATCATACTACGAAGCGAAGGTTATCCAACAACAGGAGCAAGAGACAATGGCTTGGAATCTGTAAAGAAAAATAGAGATATTGAAGAAAGGTATAAGATTGAAGAAAGTCATGGAGCTTACTTTTTGACACTAAAGGCAGGGAATCATCAAGAAATCGGCCGTTCTTGTATGTTCAATACAAAAGAAGAAGCCAATATGTACTTACCGTCAGAAAGAGCAAAACAAGCTGCAGCACTTATGGCTAATGTGAAGCCTGAAACTTCAACAGATTCTGAGGCAGATGATTATATGATTTGCAGAGAATACAAAGAAAAATATGATGCAAAGCTTGTGGATGAAGATGGTTTTATCAGATTCCAACACGAAAATACAGGCAAATATTATTTTGCATGGTTTAATCACGATGGTGAAGTTATCTTAAGAAGCGAAGGATATCCAACTACTGGTGCTAGAGATAATGGATTGAATTCTGTCATTAAAAATCGTGAAATAAGGGAAAGATATAAAGTTGAAGAAGAACATGGTGCTTATTTTCTGATATTGAAAGCAGGAAATCATCAAGAAATAGGAAGATCATGTCCTAAAGATTCTGAAGCAACACTTTGGGCAATGTTGGATAAACCATCAAAAGTAGAAGATGTTAGTGCTATAGTTGCACCAATTGTGACTCCTGTTGTTCCAGCAGTTATTGAAGAGCCTAAAATTGAAGTAGAAGAGAAAATTAATATAGCTGCACCGATTGCTGCTGCTGCAGTTGCATCCGCTGCAAGTTTTGAAAAACCGGAGACAAAATATAAGGAACCTGAGAAAAGCGATGATTATCTTACTTGCGTAGAATACAAAGGATTTGCGGTAAGTGACAAATTGCATAATATTGCATTTTTCAAACATAAAAACGGCAAATTCTACTTTGTCGTTTACAAAGAAAATGGTGATGTTAGACTTCGCAGCGAAGGATTTAAGACCGCTCAAGAGAGAGACCAAGAGCTCAAAGGTGTGATCAAACATCTCAATGACACTACCAAATATGAAACCATTCGTGAAAATGGTAATTTCTTTCATGTGTTAATGGATACTACAGGAAGAGAAGTCGGTAGATCGTGTGCGGAGAAAGAAGGAGCAGTAATAGTGCCGATAGCACCAGTCGCTGCACCTGTTAGTGCTGCAACTCCAGCAGTTACAGCAAGTGCGAAAATACCAGTTGCACCTATAGTTGCCCCAGTTGCAGCTGCTTCATCTTCTGGATTCAAATTATGGTGGTTATTGCCATTACTATTGATACCATTATTCTTCCTATGGAAATCATGTGGTGACCAAAAGACAGAAGTTGCGTCAAAAGCCGCAGTAGAAGAAGTGAATACGACAGCACCAGTTGTTGCAGATACAGCAAAAGTCGTAACCGAAAAAATTGAAAAAGTTGAAACGCCTATTCAAGAAACAAAACCAAGTTGCGATTTGAATTGGATATTATTTGATTTTGACAAATTTGATATTAAATCTGATGCAAATGGTGAACTGACGCTGATGGCAAAAATATTGAAGGAGAATCCGACTTATAAAGGTGTATTGAAAGCATTTACAGATTCGAAGGGTAATGATGATTATAATCAAAGATTGTCAGCAAATAGAGCACAAGCAGCAAAAGATGTACTTGTAGCTAAAGGAATCGAAGCGGGAAGGATAACAACTGGGGCATTTAGTGAAGGAGAACCAATAGCGGTAAATACAAGTGATGATAGTGGAAGAAGGTTTAATAGAAGGGTAGAATTGTATATTCAAGATGCTAATGGAGTTGATGTGTGTAAATCTATTCCACCATCAGTTCCGGCAGATCTTAAAGGTAAATAGTAAATTTCAAGGTTAATTATTTTTTAAACATATTAAACAAAAAATCAATGAGCAAATTTGATGAAAAAGTAGCAATGTATGAGGCAAATGCCAAAGAGTTAGGATTGAAAATTCCTACAGAATTGCTTACTAAAGTTGCAAAAGGATTGGGACCATCTATATATTTGACAGATGCGTCTTTAGTTTCAGGTTCTGATGCAGAAGAAAAGGCAAGAGTTAAAAACAATTTCCTAATCAAAAAATTAGGATTAGCGGACTCAGCTGAATTGGACAAAGCAATAGATGAAGCTACTGCTGCCATGGGTACAAGCAACAGAAACAAACACAGAGCAATAGTTTACGCACTATTAGTTATGAAATTTAAAAAAGAATCTGTGTACGCTTAATCTTTACGATTATCAGATTTAATGATTAATGGGCATTCTTGAATAAGATTGCCCATTTTTTTATTGAAAAATCTCCAAATAATTTGCTAAAAACATATATATACATTGGGAAATCTATTGCTGAGCATACTATTATGTAGTTAGTCTAGCTGCAAGCATGATTGATGTTGAATAAAACTGCAAATCAGAAGTTTCACCATAACCATAACTTGTACAGCTCTACTATAGGTATGATAGTGCAATATCAGAATGCAGTCTAATTTTAGATGCTAAGTTGCTGATTTATTGTAGTTTAGCTTTTTGTGAAGAATCCTAATTCATAATTCAGGCTTAATGTATTACTTACATAAGATTATTTTACTACATTTGTTCTTGTATAAATCGAGTAAAAAAGGCTTTAATATTGTTTAATTTAATACGCTATAAGTAGCATTCATAATTTGATTACATGTCATTAAACCTAGAAATGAAATCATATAATTAGCTAATAATGAATATACTTATATATGATGATCACGAGTTTGTAACAGAAGCAATAGAAAGTTATTTTCTCAAGCAGTCACATGAAATCAAATTAGTTCGGAAACACAATGTATCAGATACCTTGGCGTATTTGCATGACAATGATGTCGAAATTATTATTTCAGACTTGCTTTCTGATGAGGATGTAGGATTTAGCTTATTTGAACAGGTATTTCATTTATATCCACATATTAAGATCATTGTCTATACGAGTGTAACAAATGAGTTTATCAAGGATATGCTTTTGGAAATGGGTGTAACCGAAATCATCAATAAAAAAGAACCACTAAATAGTTTGTGGAATTCGGTTCAAACATTATGTCAAAATATCACACGACCTACAAAAAAGACTAATGCAAAGCTTGTTAAACTCACAAAAAAAGAGAAAGAAATTGCGCTCTTACTAGCAAAAGGATTGTCTGCAAAAGAGATTGCAGATTTACTTTCGTCATCAGTAAACACCATAAATAATCAAAAAAATAATTTGTTAGATAAATTTGGGTGTACAAATAGTACTGAGTTAATAGTTAAGTTGGCTCAATCTGGGTTGATAACGCTTTTATGAAATAACTAGAATTACTATAAGATTTTCCATCAATGATGGGTAACTGATGTTCCTATCTTTCAACCAATTGCCACAATAGTACCTCGCCCATCTGCATTTTGGATGGTCATCTTTACATCTGTGTCCTGCAATAGATTTTTTATGAGATATAATCCTAAGCCTCTACTACCTGAAACTGCTTTGTCAGTTTGGGGAACCATTTTATTATCAGCTATTCTTGCGAGAATGTCTTTTGCTATTCCTTTCCCATAATCCCTAAGCAATATGCTATTGTTTTCAGAAAATATATCGATAGATTGGAAATCATCGCTGTGTTTTATAGAGTTGCTGATGACATTAAGTAAGATTAGGTAGAGTTTTTGTTTCGAAATTTTCAATGTGATGTCTTGGATTTGATCTTGTAATTTATTATTAATGGTAATATTCTTTTCTTTGATGCTATAATTTAGGCTTTTTATTACTGAGTCTATCGTTTCATTGATTTCTTGCAAGTTGCAATTCGAATCTGGCCCATTATTATTAATTTTGTTTTGCAATAGATTATTCACTATGATATTTACAGCATTTACCTGATTTTCCAAAGCTGCTGATGCCTGTGATAGAAATGGATCTTCTATTTTTAGTTTTTGTAAAAGCAGGAGTACTCCGAGTAGTGGCTCCTTTATATCATGGGACAAGCTATATATTAGATTTTCATTAGCATTATTGAGGATTTGGAGTTGAGCATGTTGTGATGTGATCGTTTCCTTAGATTTTTTAATGACCTTGTAGGCCCAATACCAAAAATACATTAGTAAAGAAATTGCTATCATACCAAAAATCAAGGTATTTTGAATAAAACTTTGTCTTTCGATTTTGGATTGGTATAAAGTTTTTGTAATAGCTTTCTCAGATTCAAATTTGTGATTTAATCTCAGTTCTGTGACTTCTTCAATATTCCTGGTTTTCCGGATAGAATCGTATAATTGAAAAAATTGTTCGTGGTATAATAACGCATTTTTATAGTCACCTTTCTTCTTATAAATCTCTGCAAGCTGTTTACTGGCAGATTGTTGTGAAATAATATCTTTTAAATTTACATAAATAGTATGATTGCGTTTTGCATAATCAATGGCTTTGTTAAAATCGCCCATTTCGATATAAGAATAACTATAATCATAATATACATTGGCAAGTTCCCTTTCATGATTACCTTCTTTGTAGAAATTTTCAACTATTTTGTATAACTCTAAAGCTTTTTGATGATCGCCCAATTCGGAATAACAAATACCAATATGGTGGATACACTGCATTTTAAGCATTTGCTGATCATCTTTTGTCAATAAATTCTTTGCGCTTGTAAAATA
>CALFYH010000271.1 GCA_937952155.1 uncultured Saprospiraceae bacterium | reverse complement strand
GCTAGAACCTTATCTTCTGTAATTAATTCATTCTTTGGTACATCTCAGTTATCTCAGTTCTTAGATCAAACCAATCCACTTTCTGAAATTACCCACAAAAGAAGAATTTCAGCACTAGGACCTGGAGGTTTATCCAGAGAAAGAGCAGGATTTGAGGTAAGGGACGTACACTATTCGCACTACGGTCGTTTGTGTACCATCGAAACACCAGAAGGACCAAATATTGGTCTTATTTCGACACTTTGTGTACATGCAAAGGTCAATAAAATGGGATTCCTTGAGACGCCTTATAGAAAAGTAATTGAAGGTAAAGTGGATATGAGTGGAGAAATCCAATACTTATCTGCAGAGGCTGAGGATTATCGTAGAATTGCACAGGCAAATGCACAAGTAGCTGAAACTGGTGCTTTTGTAAATGAAAGGATCAAATCAAGGGAACACGGAGAATTTCCAGTACTTACACCATCAGAGCTTGAGTACATGGATATCGCGCCAAACCAAATTGTTGGTGTCTCTGCTTCACTTATTCCATTCCTTGAAAATGATGACGCAAACCGTGCTTTGATGGGCTCGAACATGCAACGTCAAGCGCTTCCATTGGTCAAACCGAAATCACCTATTGTAGGAACAGGTCTTGAAGCGAAAGTTGCCGAAGACTCCAATATGCTTATCAATGCAGAAGGTGAAGGTATCGTGGAATATGTAGATGCTAATGAAATTGTAATCAGATATGATAAGTCAGAAGAAGAAATGTTGGTTTCTTTTGATGACAATCTGAAGAAATATAATTTGATAAAATTTGTAAGAACCAATCAAGGATCTTGTATAAACTTGAAGCCTATCGTTAAGAAAGGTCAAAGAGTAAAGAAAGGCAGTTTGTTGTGTGAAGGTTACGCCACTGAAAATGGAGAATTGGCATTAGGCCAAAACCTTCAAGTAGCTTTTATGCCTTGGAAAGGATACAACTTTGAGGATGCCATCGTATTATCCGAAAGGGTAGTAAAGGAAGATATCTTTACATCATTACATATCGAAAGTTATGAAATAGATGTGAGAGATACAAAATTGGGCGAAGAAGAATTGACCAATGATATTCCAAATGTAAGCGAGGAAGCCACAAAAGATCTTGATGAAAATGGTATCATTCGTATTGGTGCTTGGGTGAAAGAAGGTGATATCCTTATCGGAAAAATCACGCCTAAAGGTGAATCCGATCCTACGCCAGAAGAGAAATTGTTGAGAGCTATCTTTGGAGACAAAGCTGGTGACGTAAAAGATGCATCACTGAAGGCATCTCCATCAACACAAGGTGTTATCATTGACAAACAGCTTTTTGCAAGAGCTAAAAAGGATAAATTCCAAAAAGTTCAAGAAAAAGAATTGTTGTCTAAATTGGAAGATACTCATGCTATCAACATGAATGAGTTGAAAACCATCTTGATAGACAAATTGATGACCTTATTGGATGGTAAAATTTCTGAAGGCGTCAAGAGTATCTATAATGAAGAATTGGTACCAAAAGGCTCGAAGTTTTCGCCAAAAGCTTTCAAAGATATGGACTATACATCTGTGGACTATTCAGGATGGACCAAAGATGCTAATATCAATGAAATGATCGCCAGATTGCTACATAATTACTCCATTAAAGTTAATGAAGAATTAGGTAGATACAAGCGTGAGAAATTTAATATCAGTATCGGTGACGAATTGCCAGCGGGTGTATTGAAACTAGCAAAAGTATATCTTGCCAAAAAACGAAAACTGAAAGTAGGGGATAAACTAGCTGGAAGACACGGAAATAAGGGTATTGTATCAAGAATCGTGCGCGATGAAGACATGCCTTTCTTGGAAGATGGAACACCAGTTGATATCGTATTGAATCCATTGGGTGTACCTTCAAGGATGAACTTGGGTCAGATATTCGAAACAGTACTTGGTTGGGCAGGTAAAAAAATGGGTGTAAAGTTTGCGACGCCTATCTTTGACGGAGCCAGCCTTGATGAGATCGAAACTTATATCGAAAAAGCAGGATTGCCACCTTATGGTCAGACTTATCTTTATGATGGTGAGACAGGAGACAAATTCCACCAGCAAGCAACGGTTGGTGTAATTTACATGTTGAAACTGTCACACATGGTAGATGATAAGATGCACGCCAGATCTATCGGACCATACTCACTCATCACTCAACAACCATTGGGTGGTAAGGCACAGTTTGGAGGTCAGAGATTTGGAGAGATGGAAGTTTGGGCGCTTGAGGCTTATGGTGCAGCCAATATCCTTAGGGAATTGCTTACCATTAAATCTGATGATATCATCGGTAGAGCTAAGGCATACGAGGCTATAGTTAAAGGGGACAATATTCCTGATTCTAATATTCCTGAATCATTTAATGTATTGGTTCATGAACTTAGAGGTCTTGCGCTTGATATTAAATTTGATTAATAAAACAATTCTTTAAACGTCATATAATCACATTAGTATGTTAAAAAGAAAAGGTGTAAAACCTACCAAAGGATTTGAATCTATCACGATAAGTCTGAGTTCGCCAGATGAAATATTGGAAAGATCTTTTGGGGAAGTATTAAAGCCAGAAACCATCAATTATCGATCTTATAAGCCTGAAAGAGATGGTTTGTTTTGCGAAAGAATTTTTGGCCCAGTAAAGGATTACGAATGTTATTGCGGCAAGTATAAGAGAATCAGATATAAAGGAATCGTTTGTGATCGATGTGGAGTAGAAGTCACTGAAAAGAAGGTGAGAAGAGAGAGAATGGGCCATATTAAATTGGTTGTTCCTGTCGTGCACATTTGGTTTTTCAAATCTTTACCGAATAAAATTGGATATTTACTAGGTTATTCATCAAAGAAACTAGAATCCATTATTTATTACGAACGATACGTTGTCGTACAGCCAGGTATCAAAGAAAATGATATTTCTAAGCACGATTTGCTTACGGAAGAGGAATATTTTGACATCCTTGATACTTTACCAAAAGACAATCAACTGTTAGAAGATACAGATCCTAATAAGTTTATTGCCAGAATGGGTGCTGAAGCAGTCAAAGACTTACTTGAAAGAATAAATCTAGATGAGTTATCTTTTGAATTGAGACATCAGGCAGCTAATGAAACTTCTCAACAGAGAAAATCTGAAGCGTTGAAGAGATTGCGTGTAGTTGAAGCATTCAGAGATGGTCAGAAAACAACTGATAATAGACCTGAGTGGACAATTATCCAATATTTGCCTGTCACTCCACCAGAATTGAGACCATTAGTTCCATTAGATGGTGGTAGATTTGCTAGTTCGGACTTGAACGATTTGTATCGTCGAGTTATTATTAGGAATAATCGTTTAAAGCGTCTTTTGGAAATCAAAGCTCCAGAGGTAATCTTGCGTAATGAAAAAAGGATGTTGCAGGAAGCTGTGGACTCACTTTTTGATAACTCAAGAAAGTCTAATGCGGTCAAAGCTGAAGGTGGTCGTTCTTTAAAATCCTTAAGTGATGTACTAAAAGGTAAGCAGGGACGTTTCCGTCAAAACCTTTTGGGTAAAAGGGTAGATTACTCAGGCCGTTCGGTTATTGTAGTAGGTCCTACCTTGTTACTTCACGAGTGTGGTATTCCAAAAGGAATGGCAGCGGAATTATTCAAACCATTTATTATCAAGAAATTGATAGAAAGAGGTGTAGTAAAAACCGTAAAATCAGCAAAGAAACTTGTAGATAAGAAAGATCCTGTTATTTGGGAGATTCTTGAAAATATCCTCAAAGGGCATCCAGTTATGCTCAACAGGGCTCCAACGCTTCACAGACTTTCCATTCAGGCATTCCAGCCAAGATTGGTAGAAGGTAAAGCGATACAATTGCACCCATTAGTTTGTGGTGCGTTCAACGCGGACTTTGACGGTGACCAGATGGCAGTACACGTTCCACTTGGTCATGCTGCAATACTTGAAGCACAAATGTTGATGCTTTCAGCACACAATATGCTAAATCCTCAGGATGGTTCACCAGTAACGCTTCCTTCTCAGGACATGATTCTTGGTTTGTATTATCTTACAAAACCTAAGAAATCTACTGCTGACGTTAAAGTAAAAGGTGAAGGTAGTACTTTCTATAGTGCAGAAGAAGTAGTTATTGCTTTTAATGAAGGAGTCATTGATCTACATGCTATTATAAAAGTAAGATCCAAAACCGATGATAGTGAAGGTAATTTGATCACTAAAATCATTGAAACAACTGTAGGCCGAGTTATCTTCAACCAGAGTACTCCTGCTACGGTACCATTCATTAATCAGATATTGACAAAAAAGAGTCTTAAAAAGATTATTGGAGACATCATCATCAGAACAGATTTTACACAGACAGCCAAGTTTTTGGATGAAATCAAAGATTTAGGATTCTTCTGGGCATATAAAGGAGGACTTTCATTCAACCTTGGAGACCTGATCACACCTAGTATCAAAGAACAAACATTGCTCGAAGCTCAAGAAGAAGTGGACGAAGTTTGGGAAAATTACAATATGGGTCTGATCACTCCAAATGAAAGATACAATCAGGTAATCGATAAGTGGACATTTGCGGATAACAAAATCACTGAAAACCTGATGCGTGAAATCGCACAGCATAAGCAGGGATTCAACTCTGTGTTCATGATGCTTGACTCTGGTGCAAGGGGATCCAAGCAGCAGATCAAACAGCTTTGTGGACTGAGAGGATTGATGGCTAAGCCACGAAAATCAGGAGATACCGGTGGCGCGATCATCGAAAACCCAATCTTGGCAAACTTCCTTGAAGGATTATCGGTACTTGAATATTTTATCTCTACGCACGGTGCGCGTAAAGGTCTTGCGGATACAGCCTTGAAAACGGCGGATGCGGGTTACCTTACTCGTAGATTGGTGGATGTGGCGCAGGATGTGATTATCACTGAAGAAGATTGTAATACACTCAGAGGTATCAATACTGAAGCACTTAAAGATAATGAAAATGTAATCGAGACATTAGGTTTAAGAATTATCGGAAGATACTCATTGTATGATCTGAAAGATCCTGTAACTGATGCGCTTATCCTAGGTGCAGGTGAGTACATTTCTCCTGATATTGCCAATAAAATAGAAGAAGCAGGCATCGAAATGGTCACAATACGTTCAGTACTCACTTGCGAAACTAAAGTAGGTGTTTGTGCTAAATGTTATGGTAAAAATCTAGCAACTGGACGACGCGTAGAAACAGGTGATGCTGTGGGTATCATCGCAGCTCAGTCTATCGGTGAGCCTGGAACTCAGTTGACACTTCGTACATTCCACGTGGGTGGTATTGCATCAGTATCTAAAACCGAATCTGAAATTTCCACTAAATTTGACGGTGTTATAGAATTTGATAATATCAAGGTAACAGAACAGATCGAAGGTGGTACTAAACTTCAAGTAGTACTTTCTCGTTCTGGAGAAATCAGGGTGGTGGATCCAGAATCCAAAAAAGTATATAACTCATACTTTATACCTTATGGTTCTAATCTTTTGGTAAAAGATAAGGAAAAAGTGACGAAGGGCCAGACTATATGCGAATGGGATCCGTTCAATAACTTGATTATTTCTGAATTTGGAGGTATTGCACAGTTTGAAGATATCGAAGAAGGTGTAACTTACCGTGTAGAGCGTGATGATCAGACTGGATATGCTGAGAAGGTAGTTATCGAATCTAAGAATAAGAAAAAGATTCCTGTTATCAAGATTATTTCTCCCGCTGGAGAAGAATTGAAGACATATAACTTACCTGTAGGCGCTTATATCTCTGTGGATGATAATGCAGAAGTTGTACCTGGACAAAAGATTGTTAAAATCCCAAGAAGTCTTGGTAAGATTCAGGATATCACGGGTGGTCTTCCTAGGGTAACCGAGCTTTTTGAAGCACGTAATCCTTCTAATCCAGCTATCACAGCTGAAATAGATGGTATCATCACTTATGGTAAAATCAAGCGCGGTAATAGAGAGATATTTATCGATGATGAGAAGACTGGCCAAAGAAGAAAATATCTTGTAGGCTTATCTAAACACTTATTGGTACAGGAAGGAGACTTCGTGAGAGCTGGTATGCAGATGTCTGATGGTGCTGTAGCTCCGTTGGATATATTGAATATCAAAGGTCCATTTGCGGTACAATCTTACTTAGTAAATGGTGTTCAGGAAGTATATCGTTCACAAGGTATCGCCATCAATGATAAGCACATCGAAGTAATCGTACGTCAGATGATGCGTCGTGTAGAAATTCTTGATCCAGGTGATACAACGTTCTTGGAAGGAGAAGCAGTAGACAGACACGAGTTTAATGAGCAGAATGACTGGATTTATGACAAAAAAGTAGTTACTGAACCAGGTGATTCTACCAATCTCAAGGCTGGACAAATCGTTTCTATCAGACAATTAAGAGAAGAGAATTCTAACCTTAAGCGTAATGATAAGAAAATTGTTGAAGTTAGAGATGCAGTTTCTGCTACATCAAGTGTCATCCTTCAAGGTATCACTAGAGCATCATTAGGTGTTGAAAGTTGGATATCTGCGGCATCGTTCCAAGAAACAACAAAAGTATTGAGTACAGCTGCAATCTCTGCAAAGAGAGACTCGCTTTCAGGACTTAAGGAGAATGTCATCGTAGGTAAGAATATTCCTGCGGGAACTGGATTGAGACACTTCAAAAACATTGAAGTAGATGCAATCAATGAATATAATGTGATGTAATACAGAAGATTATAATAAAGTAGAAAAGGGCAATTTCGAAAGATTTTGCCCTTTTTTTATGATGTAATTTATGATGAGACTATACCAAACTTATAAAGATTAAGTGCTCAATTTTTCATGTAATTGTCCACCCAAGCCGCCAATTCATCGCCATGTAAATTTTTGGCAAGGACAATACCTTCCTTATTAACAAGATAATTTGCCGGAATTGTCGATATTTTTAATAAATCAAAAAGCGGCGAAACATCACCTTGTAGATGAGATGCATGTAACCATCTGTCAGCACCATCTTTATTTATCGCATTATTCCAACCTTTATCTGATGAGTCTAAAGCATATCCAATGATTTGAAAACCATTTTGATGATATTTATCCCATAATGGGACAAGGATGTTTCTATTTTCTTGGCGGCAAGGCGCACACCAAGATGCCCAAAGATCGATCAGGGTCAGTTTGTCAGCTAGCAGACTATGGAGACGGACTGTATCTAAATTTTTCATGGGCATAGGAAAATCAGGGAATTGATCACCGGGAGTTAAGGACAATGCTGCTGATTTTGCACAAATTTGTTGTGTCCAAAGATGATCCGGCGCGTTTTGCGTTAATTTTGTACAACTATTTTTGACAAGCTCAGGAACGCGTTCATAGTCTCCATTTGGTGCAATCCATCTGAGTGCCAATGAAGTTACAAATACACTTTTATCATCTCGAACTGATTCCATAAGTGATTTTTGGAATTCAAGTTTTGCTTTCTCTGCTTCTAATAGCTGTTCGTCAGACTCGATATAAGTTTTAGATATATAAGCGCCAAATAGCTGAGAACGGTTTTGAATAAGTTTTATAATATTCTGATTGTCAATAATTTTGCTTTCGATACTTGCATTTTTTGTTAGTTGGTTAGCTACGGAATTTATCTTTATAATTTCTTTGTCTTGGAACACAAATGGAATATAATTTGAACTTTCCGGAACATCATTTTCCAATTTCGTAGGATATTTTTCGCCATGTTTTTGAATAGTAATTAGGTATAATTTCTTTTCTGATGACGCCGGCATTTTGGTAAAGTGAAAATTTCCCTTTTGATCTATTGTGGCGGAATCAATGACCTTGCCTTCAAATGTTGATACTAGAGAACCAAAATTAATAGGATCAATAAGATAGAGAACAGGCTTTTTTTTGGAATTTGACATGTCGATAAAACCTGAAACAGGGTATCTGCTACAAGAAGAAAAAATGATTAATACTAGAACAGTATAAATAGAATGTACGAATGTCATAACATAATGAATTGATTCGCAAAGCTAACAAATCCTTTACTTCATAAGTTAACAAATGTTACACAATGGCAAAAGCATAACAAATAGATCTAATTGCGATTATCTTAATCCTGGATTTTGATCAAAAACTTGTTTTTCTTACCATTTTCAACCATGAAATACATATTATGTAACAAATCTGCTGAAGTAACCTTTTGCTCAACTTGCGTCACTTTCACCTTATTTATCGAAATGGCATTACCTTGAATTGCCTTACGTGCTTCAGTTTTTGAAGGTAGTATTGTGGTGACAGTCAATAAATCCACAATATTAATTCCTTGACTAATATCTGATGCAGAAATGGCTTTACATGGTATTTCTTCGGCAATGGTGTGTAATTCGTTGATGCCCATTTCAATTAAAGTGTCTGGTCCAGCTTGATTTCCAAACAACAGCTGACTTACTTGATACACTGCTTTGAAATCTTCATCACTGTGTACTCTTCTAGTCAATTCTTCTGCTAATATTGCTTTCAAACCACGTGGATCATTAGCAAATGCTTGTTCGAGATTTTCAACTTCTTCCTTAGATTTCAGTGTGAAATATCTCAAATACTTAGGTAAGTCTGCATCATCTGCATTGAGCCAAAATTGGTAAAATTTATAAGGACTCGTCAATTTCGGATCTAACCAAATATTGCCTTGTTCTGATTTGCCGAATTTAGTGCCATCTGCCTTGGTGAGTAGTGGCGTAGTGACCGCATAAGCCTTACCATCTATATTGCGTCTGATAAATTCAGTACCTGATGTGATATTGCCCCATTGATCGGATCCACCCATTTGGAGCACACAATTATATTGGTCAAACAGCAATTGGAAGTCATAAGATTGAAGAAGCTGATAGCTAAATTCTGTAAATGACAATCCCGTTTCCAATCGATTTTTTACGGAATCCTTGGACATCATGTAGCTGACGGTTAGTGTTTTTCCTACGTCACGCAAGAAATCTAAGATATTCATATTTTTGTAGAAATCCAGATTATTGACAATAATAGCGGCATTAGGACCTTCAAAATCTAGGAACTTTTTGATTTGTTCTTTTTGGAAGGATAGATTAGAATCCAATTCATCATAGGACTTAAGATCACGCTCTTTGTCTTTGAATGATGGGTCACCTATACGACCCGTAGCGCCGCCCATGAGGATGATAGGCTGATGACCAGACAATTGGAATAACTTCAGCAGCATGATCTGTACAAAGTTGCCAATGGTCATACTTGGTGCTGTGGGATCAAAACCAATGTAGCCCACCACTTTTTTGTTTTGCATCAACTCATCTGCTCCGGGTGTCATATCGTGGAGCATACCTCGCCATCGGAGTTCTTCAATAAAATTCAGCATATTATATCAATTAGTATGATCAGGTTGAAAATTCGAGCAAAAAACCCGTACTTTTACCCTTTTAAAGCGCAAAAGTAGGATTTTTATATGGATATGAGATGTGTCAGCATTCAAATACAAGCAATATTTTCTTAAAAATGGCAGACACCTTAATTTTAGTAGATATTTTATTAAAACTTTCTGAAAGGTAATATGCGTGTTGAGCATTTCATAGCAAAACGAATGGCATTTACCAATAGTGCTTCATTTACAAAGATCATCATCAGGATTGCGATCGCTGCTATTGCTGTAAGTCTTACGGTGATGATTTTGACTACGGCAATTATTACAGGATTTAAAAAGGAAATTACAGATAAGATTTTTGGGTTTTGGGGACATATTCACATTACAGATAGCAATATTAATAGGAATTTTGAACTGACGCCAATAGATAAAACAGCAAAATATTACGATCAGATCCGTGAAATAGACAATCTGGAGTATCAAGCAGAAGCCGAGATATTTGGGTTTACAATCCCAGACAAAGTGACCGATAAAGTGACTTTTGGTGGCGTGAAAGGTGTACATCCATACATCATCTTACCAGGATTGCTAAGTACTCGTGATAATTTTCATGGAGTTCTGCTCAAAGGTGTAGATGCTGCTTATGATTGGGAAAAAATGCAAAAATTTATCGTTGACGGTTTGCCTATATCATACATAAAGGATTCTACTTCAAGCGATCTTCTTATCTCAAAAAACATAGCAGAAAGGCTTCATATCCATACTGGAGATAAGGTAGTTTTGAATTTTATAATTGAGAAATCTCAGATAAAAAAAAGGTTCGTAGTTTGTGGTATTTACAATACGGGATTGGAAGAGTATGACAAGAGATTCGGTATCGTGGATATTGCGAAGGTGCAAGAAATTTTAGGATGGCCGGCAAGTGATGTGCAAGGTATGGAAGTGGTCTTGGATGATGTGCGGGATTTGGATATTATATCTGAATATATCTATTATGAAGTATTACCACAAGAGTATTTTGCCGAAACTATCAGATCTAAGTTTCCTTCAATCTTCGAATGGCTCAACCTACAGGATATCAACGAAAAAATCATTTTGCAATTGATGATCATCGTGGCAATTATCAATATGATTACGGTGTTACTGATTCTTATACTTGAACGCACACAGATGATCGGAATTCTCAAATCGCTTGGAATGAACAATTGGAGGATCCGCAAAATATTCATATACAATGCAGGTTACATTATATTTTTTGGACTGATATTTGGCAATATTTTGGGCTTGGGCGTTGCATTTTTGCAAAAGCATTTTCAATTTATAAAACTGGACGAGGCAAACTATTATCTTAGTACGGCTCCGATTGAAATCAATTGGTGGACAGTTTTGTTGCTAAATATAGCTACATTGGTAGTGACGTTGATTTTTTTGGTGATTCCTACGATGTTGGTTACTAGGATCACACCGGTAAAAGCACTCAGGTTTGAATAATAAATTTTTACACTTTTGAGCCGGAATAATAGTTTTGGTAAGCAGGTATTTGTCAGGTGGAAAAGACTAGGCAAGCACTTGGTTTTCCAATTTTATAAAGGAAACCCAAATGATTTTGTACCAAGCAGCATCTTAGAATGGATGTCAGATTTATGGTTTTATATCATGGATGTACTTGGCATACCTGAAGTCTATCAACTCATAATCAGGCTTATAAAATGGAATACCAGAGCACTCAATGATGCAGAGATTAATACAGCGAGACAAGTATTCGGCACAAATTTGAACTATGAAGTGATCAGGATTGATGATGCTGCCCGATTTGGCACCAAAAAAATAGCTGCCGCTTACGTCAGTTTTAATACAATCAATTATAATAAAAAAATCAAGAAAGAGATCTTTGTCCATGAGCTAGTCCATATCTGGCAATACCAGCATTTTGGTAGCATTTATATAGCAAGAGCCATAAAGGCGCAGTTTAGTAAAGCTGGCTATGATTACGGTGGCGTTTCACATCTGTATCATCATATGCTGAAAGGTGGCAAACTTATAGACTTCAATTTTGAGCAACAAGCAGATATCATAGAAGATTATTACAGGATTATGATGAAACCACAATCTGCTTCGCCCTTGGATCACAGCATTTATCAGTATTTTGCTGAGCAGTTGGTGCGGTGAAAGATTAATCTAATCCTAGAATATGGTTTTATAGAAATGCCCTAAAACAAGGTTATAATCTTTGTATTAGGGCATTTTCATTTGTATTAACGTTTTTGCATGGCACCAAGTATCGCACCCATGACGGTAAATAAAACTATGCTGTAAGATCCATCTACCATGGTCAAAGAAGATGGATTTGCTGCAAACATATTGCCTACCATGATA
>CALFYH010000270.1 GCA_937952155.1 uncultured Saprospiraceae bacterium | reverse complement strand
TCCCTACACGACGCTCTTCCGATCTTCTGGAAGAATGGATCCAATAAAAATCCTAGAGCTTAAAAAGCGTGCACTTGATATCGAAACTAAAATTTTGGAGCACCAGCAAGCTATTTATAGACTGTATATCAAGCTTTTGGAAGTTTCAGGCAAGCTTGTCGAACGTCCTTACCGTAATTATCTCGATTGGCAGCTACCATTGATCGAAAGCAAATAATGCTTCATTTAAGATACAAATTTCACAAATTGGAAATTGGTTGGTGTTGAGTTTTCCTTGTCCCACACATAGTTATTTTCGGCAAAATCCATCAATCTTTCGGGATTTTCTATTCTGTTTCTGATAATGAAAGAAGCCATTAGTCCTCGGGCTTGTTTAGCACTAAAAGACACGAAAGTACGTTTACCATTTCTGATTTCATAAAATTCAAAATCGATAATCGTTGCTTTTATGTTTTTGGTTTTCAATACTTTAAAATATTCTTCAGAAGCCAAATTGCAGATAATATTTGATTTGGTTGATTTGAGATCCTTGCTTAATGCTGAGGTGATCTTTTCTGACCAGAATTGATACAATCCTACTGTTTCTGAAGTAACTAATCGGCTAGCCATTTCCAGTCTATACGGTTTGATGGCATCTTTTGGTTTTAAACACCCATATAGACCTGACAAGATGCGTAGATTTGACTGTGCATAATCGAAGTCATTGATATCCCAATTTTTTGCATTTAATCCTGCAAATACTTCACCTGTGTAGGTAAGTGCTGCTGGTGTTGCGGAGATTTTTTTATTATTAAACTCCTGAAATCGTTGATAATTCAGCTCCGTCAATTTATCACTCAGCGACATAAAAGTTGACAATTCTGATTTTGACATTTTTTGCAGAATGCCTACCAATTCTTTAGTTTCTTTGACAAATTGCGGTTTTGTCATTTCAAATGGAAAATTCTGAAAAAACGGCTCCATGGTTTTGGAAGGCGAAACAATCAACAACATCATTTAATACTTTGGGGAAAACAATAATATAGCATACTTCATGGTAGTAAAAGAGAAAAGCCCCTGCAAGTTTTCACACCTGTCGGGGCTTTTCAGATATACGTTTATCAGTGAAAGCCGCACAAGACGACTTACTGCATTTTTTAGTTACCTTTGATGATACTTGGCTCAGCTTGAGGTACTGCTTTTTCTTCTTTAGGAGCTAAAACAGTTCCTATTACTTGCAATACATGATTGTCAGGGCCTTCATTAGTCGTAATAGTTACTGACTTATTGATAGCACCAGTTCTTTTAGTATCATATCTGATCTCAAGTGTACTACTTTGACCTGGAGCTATTGGCTCTTTTGTCCAAGTAGGTACAGTACAACCACATGATCCTCTTGCATTTTTAATGACCAATGGTTCAGTACCTGTGTTGGTAAATTTAACGACTCTCAATGGCTCTGATCCATTTTCAATGGTACCATAATCCACTGTTAATGACTCAAAAGTCATTTTTGCATTAGTTCTCTCAACTGCAACTTCAGCAACAGCTTGAGTTTTTGCCTTTTCAATCATAGCTTCCTTTTTAAGGTCGCCTTCAGTTTTGATTGGAATAGGGGCTACTTTTGTTTGTGCTGTTAAAGCAAAACAACTGAAAACAAGTAATGAAAATAAAATTTGCTTCATGATGATTCTTATTTTTTAAAATGATAGTACAAATATAGTGCTTATAATGAAAATTAGAAAAGAAAAGTTACAAATTCGCTGTTAAAATACTGTTAAGGTGCCATTCATCAAAGTTTTTGAAAGATTTTTTTAAAAATAAAAGGCTTCATTTTTTCCAGAAAGCACTAATAATTCCTGTTGCTATGGCTACATTCAATGATTCTGCTACCTTATGTTGATATCCTGGTATAGAGATTCTAAAATCAATCTGATTTTCATTATGTGAACTGATACCTCTTCCTTCACTACCCATTACCAAAACGGCTGATGTAGGCATCTCATTTGTAGTAAAATTTGCACCATCCAAAAAAGTACCATACAACGGCATTCCTAACGTCTTGATTGATTGCAAAGTATCAGATACCAATGCCACATTGACCATACTGCCCATCGTAGCCTGTACCACTTTTGGATGAAAAAAATCGGCAGTATCTTCAGAACGTACAACACTATTTATACCAAACCAATCTGCTATCCTGATGATTGTACCTACATTGCCAGGATCTTGGACACCATCTAAGTAGATAGCCGAAAATTTGTCTTTTACCTGATCATTAATAATCTCTTCTTTTTTATCACATAATAAAAAAATATCTGATGGCGTTTTCAAATAAGAAATTTGTTCCATTTCTTTAGCTGAAATAATTGCAACGTTTTCATGCTCAATAAATGGTAAATACCTTTCGAGATTGCCATTGGTAATAAATACCTGTTCAATGCTATATTTTCGCTTTTTTAGTAATTCGACACAAAGTTTATCACCTTCTGCTATGAATTTATTATAAATTTGCCTGTATTTTGAAAGATGCAGGGCTTTGATATCTTTGATTCTGGCCTTTGAAATCAAAATAAGTTATTTTTAAGATAAAATTTGAAACAGGATTTCAAAACAACTGTTTCTTTCAGATATAATATCATTTGGATGTCAAATGTTCTTACAAAATGTAGATTTGGTGGATTAATTGGACTTTGCATCCTCTTGATGCTTACCTCTTGCAATACAAATAAGTATCTTGAGTCAGATCAGACATTATTGAAAAACACTAGAATCGTTTTTAAAAATGAACAAAAAGTAAAGGATAAAAAGTCCTTAGAGCAAGAATTATTGACATTTATTACGACCAGACCTAATTCAAAGCTTATTTTTTTAATTCCCAAAGAGTATGTGTACATGGCCAATTCTGGTCCCAACAAAACCAAATGGTATCATAGAGCACTTAGGAGTTTGGGTGAAGAGCCTGTATTATACAGTGAGGATGACGCAAAAAAAATAGCTTTAAATATGGAAAATCACCTGAAATTCAAAAAAGGTTATTATGAAGCGAAAGTGGATTTTCTGACGGATGAAAATTTAAAAGCATGGTCATCAACTGGGAAGATTTCCACTTGGTTTACATCAGAAGTAACATATATCGTATCTACAGGTGCTCGCTACCGTATAAAGGATATTTCGTATAATAGTGCAGATAAAAATGTGCTCAATTTTATAAACTCAAAATCTGAGAATGCATATATACATTCTGGCGATTTTATTGACTATAATAATTTCGAGCTTGAAAAAAGTAGATTGACTGTAGAAATGCAAAATCATGGTTATAACAACTTCTCCAACAATTACTTTGAAATTTCGGGAGATAGCAGTTTTACAAAAAAGGAAGTTGATATTTTTATAAATGTACAATTACCACTTCCCGATACCATACATAAGCGATTTACTACAGGTCAAATAAATGTGTACACTGACTATTTCAAAGATCAAAATGCAAATGACCTTGTATCTGAAACCATTGAAGGTAAAACATATTTTAGGCAATCACTGACCTACCCTGTTAAAACCTCACTGCTAAATAATTCTATATTCTTTAAAGAAGGTAAATTGTTGAGTCGCGAAGATCGTCAAAAAACCTTTAGGAAACTCAATGCACTCGGCACTTATCGATTTGTAACCATTCATCCCAAACAAGATGCAATCGCAGATACTGTCATGAATTTTGATATTCTACTCACGCCTTTTGACAAAAAATGGGTTTGGGATGGCGCATTGCAAGGTTATTTCAGCACGTTAGGTGCATCCCAGTTATTTGGATTCTCTGTTTCATCCCAATTTGTAAACCGTAATCTTCTCGGTGGTTCCGAACGCTATTCTTTACGAACAGAAGCTGGTACTGAAGTGGGTCTTAATACTAATGGTGCCTTAGTGCGTCGTACTTCCAATTTGTCAATTCAAAACAATCTCAATATCCCTTCATTTCAAGATTTCTTAGGATTAGGCAGGCTAGGCTGGAGATCGGGTATCATCAGAGATCGATTTTATAAAAATTTTGTTGAAGAAGCTAGTACCAATATTGGCCTTGGGTTCAGCATAAATAATATTATCAATTTTTATTCCTTAAGCTCCTTTAATGCTTCATTCGGATTTGATTATACTTCTCCAAAAAACAACAGATATATCTTCAGACCACTAGGATTTAATCTAGATTTATATGACATCCTCGATGAAGCCAGATTTGAAGCAAATCCATTGATAAAATTATCATTTCAAGACATCTTAGGTACTGGATTTTTGTTTAGAGACTATTCATACATCTATAATAAGAGTAAAAACAAAAAAGGAAATTCACTTTTAATTATCAATAACCTAGAGCTATCAGGATGGGAAGTTCATCTTTCTAACTTATTGATCAATTCGATTTCAGGTAGTAAAAATGTGTGGAGTCTGAATAATATTTCATTTGCAAAATATGTAAGATATGAATTTGATGGCAGATTTAACAAGGAATATAGCAAGACTAGGAGTTTTGCTGCAAGGCTCAATGTAGGTGCTGTCGTACCGTTTGGAGAGCTAAAAGTAGCACCTTTTGTCAGACAATTTGGTGTCGGTGGCCCGAATAGCCTCCGAGCCTGGAATGTAAAGCAACCAGGACCAGGAGCTTATCGAAATCCCTTGGACAAGA
Source organism: uncultured Saprospiraceae bacterium (assembly GCA_937952155.1). GTDB lineage: Bacteria > Bacteroidota > Bacteroidia > Chitinophagales > Saprospiraceae > OLB9. Next base: position 6,242 of record CALFYH010000270.1, on the reverse strand, counting down.
TCACCACTACACCACCGATATATGTAAATCAAGGCGATCTAAAAATAGAAATGAATGTCGAATATCGGTTTAAAATTGTGGGCTTCCTAGATGGTGCAATATTTACTGATATAGGCAATGTTTGGACACTAAGAAAGGATGATACAAGACCTGGTGCTGCTATTTCAACAGATTTTGTCAATCAATTTGCAATAGGTGCTGGCTATGGTGCTCGATTCAATTTTGACTTTTTCGTCATCAGGTTTGACTTCGGATATAAAATTCGCAATCCATATACCGATGAATTTACTGGTACAAATTGGTACACATTCAAAGAAATCAGACAGCAAGGTCTAGGCAATCTCCAGGTTGGAGTCAATTATCCATTCTGATGATAAATTATATAAAAGATTGAAAATTAACACAAAAACAAATAATTTTTGACTTTGAATTGAGCAAAATCAATTTAAAAACGTTATAACATATTATCCAATATATAAAATGATAGAAATGAAAATCAAAAATCTGAAATTCATCATCCTTTTTTTCGTAGGTTCATGGCAATTGACTTTATTTAGTCAACCGCATACAATGCCCAAATTGGCCTACAATTATGATGCATTAGAGCCGTATATCGATGCCCAAACAATGGAAATTCATTATTCTAAACACCATCAAGCATATCTTAATAATCTGAATAAAGCAGTAGTTGGGACAAAAGCCGAATCTTTACCGCTTGCAGAGTTGCTTATTGCTGCTGATAGACGCGGTACAGCTATTAGAAACAATGGTGGAGGACATTACAATCACAGTCTGTTTTGGGATATTTTGGCGCCTGATGCAACAAAATCACCCGATGGCAAACTTGCTGATGAAATCAAAAATACCTTTACTTCGCTCGATAGTTTGAAAAAACTCATGAACGCAGGTGCAGCTACCAGATTCGGGTCTGGATGGGTATGGCTGTATGTTACTCCAGAAAAAAAACTGGCTATTTGCTCTACACCCAATCAAGATAATCCTATAATGGATGCAGTAAAAGATAATCGTGGAATTCCAATTCTCGGTATTGACGTTTGGGAACATGCGTATTACCTAAAATATCAAAATAAAAGAGCCGATTATTTAGGAGCCATTTGGAATGTAGTGGATTGGAATGCAGTCAATAAAAATTATGAAAACGCACTCAAAGATCCATTACTAAAAATGATAGAAAAAGATGCTTGGACTGCATTAAAGGATTTCCATTCTGTCATGGCACAAACTTTCCATCCTATGGAAGAAGGTAAATTTGGACCAATCAGAGAAAGATCAGGTGAAATGCTTGCAAAAGCAAAGTTGCTGGCATCTTCCGCGGTACCTGCTTCATTCAAATCAACAAAAATAGATCAAGCCATAAAAGGCCTAGTAGATGGATCTGCGAAGTTGGATAAACTTGTCAAAAAGAATGGTAAAGATGAAAAGATAAAAGAAAGCCTTATCGCATTACATGACACATTCCACATCATACAGGGACTTTGTAGTGATGAGCATTAATGTAATGTAAAGATAGCTTAATGATACTTGGACACGAAATGGTCATAATTTTGCAATGCAAAGTGTAAATTAGTATCTAAAATTTAGGACTTTTTTAACAGCCGAAGATTATATTTGTTACAACAAATGTTATCTTCGGCTGTTATATTTTTATGCATAACCGATTAGTTATTGGTGTATGATTCAATGCTGTTTTTGAAGTCATAAAAATCTTGTATGGAACGCAAAACATTTATTAAGATGCTTGGAATTAGTGGATTGGCTGCAGGCGCTAGTCAATTGTCTTCATTAGAAAAATGGACTAAAGATCTAACGCCTACCGCTCAAATGCCTGTGCTTTTTCTTGGTCATGGTAGTCCCATGAATGCTATCGAAGAGAATGAATTTGTAGCTGGATTCAGAAGAATATCATCTGAAATTCCACAGCCAAAAGCCATACTTTGTATTTCGGCGCATTGGTACACACGAGGTACTATGGTCACTGCTATGGACATGCCTAAAACCATCCATGATTTCGGTGGATTTCCTGATGCGCTGTATGAAGTGCAATATCCAGCTCCAGGCAGCCCAGCATTGGCCAAAGAGACAGCAGAAATATTGGCGCCCGTTGTTGTTGCGCAAGATGAAAATTGGGGTCTAGATCATGGAGCTTGGAGTGTCATAAAACATCTCTATCCGAAAGCAAATGTTCCAGTTATCCAGATGAGTATCGACTACACGCAGCCTGCTTCCTATCATTTTGACCTTGCAAAAAGATTAAATTCCTTAAGGCAAAAAGGAATTCTCATTGTTGGCTCAGGCAATATTGTCCATAATTTAGGTCTTGTAGATTGGAAAAACCTGAATAAAACGGATTATGGTTTTGATTGGGCTGTTGAAGCCAGAAGTAAGATCAATAATTGGATGCTAGATGGAGATTTCCAACCAATAATTGACTATACAAAACAAGGAAAATCTATTCAACTTGCAGCGCCTTCTCCGGACCATTATCTCCCATTGGTTTATACTTTAGGTTTGAAGAGTAGTAAGGACAAAATCTCACTTTTCAACGATAAGCTCCTTGCAGGATCATTGAGCATGACATCTGTTTATATTGGGTGATTATCTATAGAAATTCAAATACTTATTGATATTTTCTTAAGCTATTTCATATGTTGATTGCAGAATAAAATTCAGTATATTACTTGAATTCGTCTTATTTAATATTGCAAAATGTAATTTATATTAAGGATTAAATAAAAATCTTAAAAATATGTTATTAATTGAACTTTTTAAGCGGTTTCATTGTCATACTGTCAGATAAGGTGACCAAAAATAATCATCTTCAGAATAATAAACTCAAATCAATCAGTCAATAATTTTTATGCGTCAACTCAAAATAACCAACAACATCACTTCAAGAGAAAGCCTTGCTTTAGAAAAGTATTTGGTGGATATTGGACGTATAGATTTGCTGAATGTAGATGAGGAAGCTGATTTGGCAAGAAAAATCCGCGAAGGCGATCAATTGGCTTTAGAAAGACTCACCAAAGCTAATTTAAGATTTGTCGTTTCAGTAGCAAAACAATATCAGAATCAAGGACTTTCGTTGGCTGATCTTATTAATGAAGGCAATGTCGGACTCATGAAAGCTGCCAAGAGATTTGACGAGACAAAAGGGTTTAAATTTATATCTTATGCTGTATGGTGGATCAGACAATCTATTTTGCAAGCCATCGTGGAATATAGCCGAATGGTGAGACTACCACTCAACAAGATGACTGCATACAATAAAGTGAATGATGCATGGGTAGCCTTCGTCCAAAAAAATGAAAGAGAACCAAGTCACGAAGAACTAGCAGAAATCTTGGGCGTAAATCCTAAAGACATACCCAATATGCTGAAAGGTGGCAACAAACATGTATCTGTTGATGCACCATTGTCTGATGATGAAGGTGCAGCGACAATGGTCGATATGATGACACTAGGTGATGAAGATAGTCCTGATCTCAAGCTTATGGAAGAATCCGTGCGGAAGGAAGTTTTCGATGGGTTAGAAATCTTATCCCCAAGAGAAATACAAGTCGTTTCAGCTTATTATGGATTGGACGGCAATAAACCTCTGAATCTGGACGAAATAGGTGATCTCTATGACTTGTCTCGTGAACGTGTCCGCCAAGTTAAAGAACGTGCTATTCGCCGCATGCGAAAATCGCTAACCAAAAATGCACTCAAAACATTTTTACGCTAATCTTTAAGCAGGGCTTTTATCGATATTACTTGTAATTACCTCATACAGGTCGATACCCTAAATATAATTCAAAAATATTTGGTAATTTATTTACCTTAGCCCTTCAAATTAATCGGACGCTTCAGGAATGGATATTGGTGACTTTTTCAGGTTTTTGTTTAAGATGACTTTGTCACGCAATCAGATGACTAGAGATATTCAATCTATGCGTACAGATATTGCTGATTTAAAGTCGATGCTTGTCCCTTTTACAAAAGAAGAAATGGAGTTATTGTCTTTGAATCAAAGCAATCAATCGAAAAAAAAAGGTTTTCAGCCACTAACTAAAGGCATTTTCAATACGATTTACTACGAGCCATTGATAGCATATGCAATAAAATCCTATCCCGGAGATAACAAACTTATCCTTATTACATCAACAACAGACGAATTTATATATCTGATCAAGCCTGAATATACCCAAGTTTATATGAATAATATAGAAGCAGGTATAATCACACCAAAAGGAGAATTCTTTAGTATCAATAAAACACTTTTGGCTACTGTGGATGGGGCTGATCATTTGCCTACGCACGCTGTTTTTATAAAAAACAAAAATGTCGGTTTTATTGCTAATCCGAAATATTCAGAAAAGACAATTCCCAGAGCATTTACACTACTTAAAGACATGAATATTGATGAGCAAAATATATTTTTGTGTCTTACTTTGATAAACTTGATTGAAGAAGCACAGTGAGAATTTAGCGTTCTAAATTAACTTAATAGGAATTTTAAAGGATTAAATGGGAAAAGAAAAATATTGTGTAAAAACCAACTCAGATCACCTAACCTATGAGTTTATAAGTGAAGGCCCAAATGGTAAAATCGCCAAAATAGTGGTTTATCAGCATATGTTTGACAACTTCTATAATTTAGCTTTTGGAGATTTTACAAACCAACATGAAATATTAGATGACTTGATTGTTTCTGACAATGGAGATACTGCAAAAATCTTATATACAGTCGCATCTACTTTATATGATTTTTTTCAGCATTACGAAGGTACTATAGTTTTTGCTCAAGGAAGTACACATTCAAGGAATAGACTATATAGACGTTATTTATCACAATTTCTTGACATCATAACTGAAAATTTCATGCTATTTGGTGAACTTGACGGCATAATTGAACGTTTTCAAAAGGGTAAGGATTATACATCTTTCTATATACATAAATATTAAATTCATGATAGAAGTAAAAGAAATGACTTCAATGACTTCCAACATTACCGTCGATAAATCTCTTGATGAGAAATACAAAGGGAAGATATTATTCCCTGAAAAACACAAAAGGGCCTTAGAGCATTTTAAAAATCGAAACATACGACTGGAAATTAAAGAAATCATAGAAAAAGAAAAAATTATGAAACCGTAAAAATGCATTGATCGAACATACTTACTTTGAGCCCATCCATAAGCTAGTTAACTTATTCTAATGCTTTAACTTTTTCCACAATTTAAAAACATATTCATCAGTTTATATCTTTAATATGTTCCAATTGTTGTAAATTTGACCCATTAAAATATAAGTAATGAGTGTATTAGATCTTGCCCGAATCATCATTTACAGGTTTCACGAAAAGGGATTAGAAATTTTTCTTATTAACAATGAAATGAAACAAGATAATGATATTTGGAAAATACCACAAGGTCTAACCCATCAGCTCAAAGAAGACACGCTGCTCAAAAATGTCATCGATCTTGATGAGACGGAAGATGAACACGGTCGCACGATCAAAACATTTGCTATTGAAGGTGACTGGCACGATATCCCATCTATCAGAGGCATGTTGAAGCATGATGTAAAACTGGTAAAAAGTATTGTAAAAGAAAACCTACCAGGAAGTGAAAAAGGTGCATATTTCGCAATCAAAGAAGCTGTAAGAAAAGTAATGCCACAGGAATACAAAGCGATTAAAGAATTGAAAGAGATTCTTTTTGACAGAAATTCGGTGACAAATATTTAATACGCAACATAGTCTAAGGATGACCTCAAACCCTTCGGCCTTTTCGGGTACAGAATTTAATTTTAACGGTGTTCAGCATATTTATCATGGCAAGGTAAGAGATGTATATGACTTTGGTGATCAGCTCATTATGATTGCAACCGATAGGATTTCGGCATTTGATCACATCCTTCCGAGACCTATTCCTTACAAAGGACAAGTACTCAATCAATTAGCTAAACATTTTCTCGAAGCTACCGCTGATATAGTTCCCAACTGGCTTCAAGCTACACCAGATCCATGTGTATCAGCAGGAATCAAGGCCACTCCTGTTAAATTGGAAATGGTCATCAGAGCATACTTATGTGGTCATGCTTGGAGACTATATAAATCTGGGATAAGAACTATATGTGGTGTGAATATGCCTGAAGGTTTGAAAGAAAATGACAAATTTCCTGTGCCTATTATTACGCCATCAACAAAAGCATCCGAAGGGCATGATATGGATATAAG
>CALFYH010000269.1 GCA_937952155.1 uncultured Saprospiraceae bacterium | reverse complement strand
TTTAAGTCGTGCCCTGGCTTTAGAAAGGTTTGATTTGGAAGCACCTACAGAAATACCTAGATTTTCAGCTATTTCTTGATGACTATATCCTTCTACTGCACACAAATTGATTGCCATTCTGTAAGCAGGTGGCAATTGCTGAGCCAGTTTCAGTACTTCTTCAGGTGACATATCGGAGATTCCTTCTTCAACATCATCAGTTAGGTTTTCAATATTTTTATTTTCTTCATAATCTGTCCACTTTAATTCACTCTTTTGTTTGCGATAGTGATTGATTGCCGTCCTGATGACGATTATCCTGAACCAAGCCTCAAAAGGTTTGGACGGATCATAATCTTTTATTTTATCATATACTTTCAGAAATGCATCATTAAGTACTTCTCTTGCTTCGTCAGTATGGCTACAATAAGCCATAGCTACCGTCAAACCATATTTGTAATATAGCTCAAACAGAGCCTTTTGGTGGCGCCTGTCTTTATTCAAACATCCTTTTAAAATTTCATCCATATTACATTTTAATATTGATCATCCCCTCTCCACTATCTCCTCCATATCCCCATCATACCTATACTTCACTATCTCCCCTGAAATAATCAGCTGTATAGCCTGTTCTATGATGTACAACGGGGCTATAAACCATTCTCGGGGAGTGTGCCTTTGCCCGGCTTGGTCATACACATCCAAGTTAAGACACCACTTCCCGAAGAAGTTATGCATCAGCTGTTCCAGTTTTTGTGGATTCATATTGTAGCAATTGTACACTATGATGATACTGACCTCCGCCATAAGATATGTAGGTTCTTGGGGTGCGTTTTTTATCCTCTCTTCCACTTTGGTAGTCGAGTATCCTATTTTATATAAATGTCTTATCGATGCTATGTCAGGATTTGTGCTTTTTGATTTCAGAACGTAGATATATCCAGTATCTTGATCTTTGTCAGTGATACTTCCGAAACGCTCATAAAATATATCGTTAGCTTTATCTGCGTTTTCAGATACAGCCTTTCCATTGGCCAACAATCCTTTGTATAGAGACCGGTATAGCATATTCGATTCGGTCCCGTTTTCAAAGATGACTCTGGTCCTTCCATCCTTTCTCAATCGGCTTCCACTCTTGTAGGGCTGAATATCTTCTTTAAAATCTACATGTTCCAGATACAACAAGATGCCATTATGCACGTAATAGTCGCCTGCCCGAAGATTTTGCTCTTTAAACGCTAAAAGTTTTCTTTTACTTGAAGCCAGGTCATTTTGAACAGCTTTGAATGAAGCTTCATACCGATCAAAATCTTTACAACTTTTGCGTTTGGCAACAAAATCTGCACTGGCTCTCTCTTCAGGTAGGGTGACATGTTTCAGATCAAACAGATTTTCCTCGTCGCTACCCAATAAATCCATATCATCATCGCCAAAAATATCAGAAATGGAAGTAAGCACTTTTTGCTCCTTTAACAGCTGGTGAACATCATAAGGCTTTAGCATTTCTATCTTTAAGGAATGACTTCTAATGGATTGAAGCCTGGAGTAAAGCTGATGTTCCTGGATACCACCACCAGCCTTGGGTTCTCTTTGATGTTTATCATAAAAATCATTGATCTCACCAAATGATGCTACCAATCTTTCGTCTTCGTTTCTGGCTACATTATTTGATGGTTTGATATTCAAAAGCCCAAAAGGATCATCATCAAATATATCAAAGAGTGTCTTTTTATTAGCCATTTTGTTGCTTTCTTTTTTGGTCCTTGATATAGAGTAATACTTCGGCCATCCTACGTTCTATGGCATCTGCAGATTGTAAGGAAGGCTCTCGCTGAAACGTAGCATAAAATGACTTTATCTTTGGCCACATGATCACGGCTTCATCCTCACTCACTTGTATTCTGGTGGATTCTATGGCATCTTGTATGACTTTCAGTACCTTGGTAGTCACCGATTTCGATAGGATTTCGTATGCCTTCTGAAAAGGATTGATAGTATCTATCAGGTCAATATGCAAATCATCTATGTTGACAAATTGCCCGGCCATCCTGATGAAACGTTGATCAGCTTTATATCCATCACTTCCACCACCATCGTGAGCAACCATGCCGCTGAATTTCTGTACATCGCTATCGCTCAGATCAGGATATAGTGTTCGGACGATCTTGGGTATCAGACCAGTGGGGACCGTATCGGTTCCATCACCTGTTGCTTGCACGTATTGTTCATCTTTTCGAATGGCTTGTTTCAATGCATCGACGTCGATCATCAGATTGTTTTTGATCACCGAATCCAATACCACATATTGTCTCACTTCTTCCACTTCATCTTCTGTCAGATTGGGATATTTGGTCTGGATTATCTTTGGTATCAATACCCTGTTGATCACCTCAGGATCTATTTGTCCAGGAATAGCTTTCAGCATCGTATCATCCTGCAAGATGTTAGCCTTCAGGTCATTCAGATCTGAATCAATGATATCCCTGACCCGCTTCGAACTAGGAGTTTTAAGTCCTATGACCTTGATTTCTCCTTTCTCAGCTTTGTCATCATCACCGAGTTTTGACTTAAATTTAAAATTGGGTGCCATGACCTGTTCCATCAATAGTGAAGCAGTGATAGCTTTGAGCATATTATTGACCGAGAGTTTTACAGCATCATCAGCCGCATCGGGCTGAGCGATGAGATTGGTAAACTGTGCATGGGTTTTGTTATCACTGTCTCTGGTACATCTTCCTATGATCTGAATAATTTCAGTAAGCGATCCACGATAACCTACCGTGAGCGCATGTTCACAATATGGCCAGTCAAATCCTTCTTTGGCCATTCCCAATGCTATGATCAGATCCATGTCATCCACACTTTTAATCTCGCGTAGATAGTTTTGAATTTTATCCCTATCCCTTGCTTGATCATTGACCAAATCAGCCACTTTGATCATACGTCCATCACTATGCCTTTTGATGGTGATGACACCTGTTGTCGCATCTGTCCCCACATATTCGCCTATGGCATCCAGGATGGTATCTACCTCTCTATGTTTATCTTTGGTAGATTCTCCGGAGTTGACATTGGGTATATGTAGGATAGTTTTTTTATTGGTATCCAATACTTCCATGATGGCAGATGTGTACTTTCCTTGATAGAAATGATACCCTATGCCCAGTGATTTTAAATAGGTATAGCCATTCAGCTGCTCATAATAATTATAAGTTACTTTGGTAAACTTTGCTTCGTCCTCAGGTTTCAGCACAGGTACACTATCACCTCTGAAATATGATCCAGTCATGGCGATAATATGGGCATTAGACTTCGCCATGATCGATCGCAGCAATTCTCCCAATCGACTGTCACCATCCGCAGACACATGATGAAACTCATCAATAGCCAGCAAGGTACCGCCAAACATGCTATCATCTAGCTCTTCATATGCAAATCTCAGTGTGGCATGAGTACAGATTAGTATCTTTTCATCATTGGACATGAAATTCCTGAATGCTTCAACCTTCGTTTTGCTACCATCAAGTCCGGGAGTACATAGATTGTATTGTTCATTATAAGTCCAGTCAGCATAAAATCCATATTCGCTAAGTTTTGTAATACCAAACGAACCACCAATAGATCTTTCCGGCACCGCTACGATTACCTTCCTGATTCCTTGGTTGATAAGCTTGTCCAATGCTACAAACATCAGTGCCCTGGACTTACCAGATGCTGGTGGTGCTTTGAGTAGCAGATATTGGGCATCTCGGGCCTGATATGTCTTTTGCTGCATCTCACGCATACCCATCGAATTTATTTTGGCACTCTCGCCCGTTTGTCCATAACTCACATGTACTATATCTGGCATTATTTCTTATTTTTAATTTGTTCATTAATGTATGGAAGTATTTTGCTAAGTTTCAATAAACCAACTTCCTTAATTTGCAATATGCATCTTTTGCATATTGCTTTCATTCTTCTAGAATGTCTAAACATCATCTAAAAGTTTGACTAAATGATACTTTTTCATCTAAAACTTCATCTAAAACTTCATCTATAATGTCTAAACTTCATCTATTTAGTTAATGCCCTTACCCACTTAGGAAATCTCACAGTTCCTTGATTATCAATCAAATGTTCCTTTTTTGATAGTGAATAAATCAAATTTCTAACTTTATTGGCCTTTCTATTATCATCTAAAATATCAGGAAGAATATCTAAAATTAGATGATCAATATCTTTTTTGGTGGCGGAGCCATACTTATCAATATATTCTAGGATCATTCTTTTATAATGATCATCTTTAAATCCTCTATTTTTGATATAAATATCTTTTTCGTTTGTGACTTTTGCAACAGAAGCAGAGATATGAAAATTAGGTTTCCTTCCTTCTATTAGACCTTTACTTTTTAATGAAGTTGCATCTTTATTATTTATAGGCTGATGTTTGGCGACCTTATCCATCATCAAAATTTCATTAAGCGACAATGATGGCATAGAAACCAATTTTCTAGCATAATTGATATCCAATACTTTCCCTATGATGGTCACTTTTACATGGTTATTACTAATATCATAATCAGGTAAAGGGAAAAACTTGTTTTTCTGTATGGTGAAAATTCTTTTGATACCACTACCTGTTGTATCTATCATGTTGAGATTGACCATAGCATTACCAAGGAACGGATTTCGATATTTTGATTCAGGTGCATCAGTCTTTATGACTTGCTCTACTGACTCAGGAATAAAATGTCCCATATTACTAAAGATCAAAACCCCATCTTCTCTTTCGACCACATTGATCTTACCATTGTACTCATAATCCTGATGTGCGATACAGTTATTCAAGGCTTCTCTGATGATGTAAGGGTCAAACTGATCTACCTCCTCAGGAAAAAGGGACCCATCCTGGATATATCTATATTTTAAATTCCTTATCTTCATTCTCACAGCATCAACGGCTAATATAAATGGGCATCCAAAATGTTCATAATCTTTCTCGAGATTATCTTTATCTTTCAATATCCAAGATATTCTGGCTTGTGCAGGATTGATAAAATGGTCAGACTCAGGTTTGCCAAGAAGTAAAATAGCCGTTCTGGTAATTTTGCCTTGTATGGTTATTTTTGCTTTATTCAGAAAGGTGATATCATCCCAGCTAAGTATTTCAGACTCAATTTTTCTATTCTTTTCTACATATTGTTTACGACCGAAATCAATAGCCTCCTTGGATAAATCATCAATGCTTGCCTCAGGAAGTATTTGAGCCGACCAGTCATAAGATACATTTTGTGCTTTTATGTTATCTCGTTCATAATCATTTAGTGCACCCAAACTTTCACCATCCCTACCATAGCAATGTCCTTTCCAAGAAACTGGTTGTCCTTTTGGAGCTGCGGGGATTTCTAAAACAATGACATTTTTGCCATCTTTCTCTATTCTAATCGTTGATCCAAAAGAAAGCCGAGGGCTTGTATGTTGAGCCATTTCATTTTTATATTCATTGAGCTCATGGTCACTGATCGACGTACCTACAATCGATTTATCATTCTTAACACCAAATAACACATATCCTACTTCCACTCCTTTTAGGTTTGCTTCATTGCTAAGTGCAGAAAAATACTGACCCAGTTTATCTTTATCGTATCTGTTTTTAGCTTCTTTGAACTCTACCACTTCAGTTTCTGTGGATAGTGTTAGTAGATGATCTAAAATATTACCCATGCTTTAATGATTTGCATTTTTTGATGTTTTAATGATGGCTGTAATTAGTTTAAGGATTTCAATACCATCATTATTCAAACTTTCAAACTGCTCCAAGGTAAGATAATCTGTTTCTTTCAATAATTCCAGCCAATAGATGCTTTCGTTTATCTCCTTTTGAGCCATACCCATTTTGTGCCTAAAATCAGCTTTCGTCTCTGCATGTTCAGCTTCACGAACCATTGCGCCGACGGATGTTCCACTTCGCATTAGTTGTTTAGATAAAATAAATTCTTTTTTATCATTGCATAAAAACTGATAGAGCCGAACCACCCGAACAGCAAAAGCAAAACTCTTATTCTTTACAACATTCTCTCGCATATTATTTACCATTAACCATTAACCAATTACCTTTAACCATTTACCATTCATCATTAACCATTCATCATTCACATTAACCATTCATCATTCACATTAACCATTCATCATTAACCATTTACCATTCATCATTAACCATTAACCATTTACCATTCATCATTAACCATTCACCATTAACCATTCATCATTTCCTATTCTTTTTGAGTTTCCCTTCAGTTGCAAACAACGTACCTTTATTTTTCTCCTCCTCTATCATCTGCTCATACAATTTAAACAAATACTCTAGTCGCTCCTCATCACTCTCAAAAGGTTTGCTACGATAACATCGCTCTATGGCCAAATCATTCTGATGATGTGCTTCTCTCAGCCCATCGGGCATTTTGTCCGGATCATAAAGCTGTGCGAGTGTCTTTTCGCTATGTTTCTCCCGCTCTTCTAAGATGCGATACACATGTTTTTCCAGTTCTTGTTTTTGGCTATCAGATATTTGAGGAAATGGGAAGGCATTATAAGTTATTCCAATAGCGTAATTTATATCCATTTTTAATCTACCTGAGACTGTATGCGTCCATATTGAGTGTATTTTTGATGACAAAATACTAAAAACAAACGGGTGATCTCCATAAATTACAGCTGCTCTATCAAGTATAACTGTATCTTCATTATAAAATCCACATTGTATATATTCTCTTCTTTCCGATGTGACTCTGGGAATTAGAATTGCTGTTCCAGTTTGATGTCTTATTTCAGCAAAGCAAAATGGTTTGTCAGCAAGTAAGTTAGTCGCTTTTCTTTCACTCTTTAATCTTGATAATCTAACTTTCTCAATCCTAATTCTTATTTTTTCAATTTCTAAAGCTTCATTTAAATCTTCATCTAATATCCAAAGACACCATCTAAATGTATTGTTTGTAAATTCTACTGCTCCAACTAACTTTTTGAAAAATTTTTCTGATTCAGGATTTAATTTTACAATTTCTGATTTCTCTTCATCATTTAATATTAGATTTCCATCATCATTTGCCATGCTGCCGAAAACCATTTCAGGCAGTTTAGAGATTTGCTTACGTCTTTTATTAATAAATATATTTTTATAATCAATCAAATAAGGGTTAATATTATTTGCTTTAAGTATCAAGCCATTGGAAAAAATTAGCTTTGGTTTATTTGACTTAGATCGTAAGCAAACTATTATACAAAAAACGGCGGCCTTATCTTTAGCATTATTTGTCCACAAAAAAGGTTTGAAAGCTGATTCAATTTCAACATTATTTTCCAAAATTGCAGGCCATAAAATGGCAACTTGTTCTCCTTGACAAATTGAATTAGTACTAACCAAACTCACTTTAGATAAATGTAAATCATTAATATAATTTGCACCTTTAAAAAACCATGGAGCAATATAATCTAAGTTGTTATACTCAATAGATGAATGAGAAAATACGTAATGCATGTCGGATTTATGTGCAGCCTTTTGCAGCCTCGCACCCAAATACGGCGGATTTCCCAAAATATAAATCTCATCATCCTTTTCTTTAGGACAGACCGCTTCCCAGTCCACTCGGCACGCATTCCCATGTACGATATGGCCAGTCTCCATCAGTGGCAATGCAGGTCTCGACATCCCGAATGCTGCAAAAAATGCCTGGTTCATCTGATGTTCTGCAAGCCATAGAGACAATATCGCGACCTCATGCGCAAAATCATCCAGCTCTATACCATAAAAATGACTGAGTGTGATCATAGACAGATATTCCGTACCGAGATCGAGACTACCACTACCTTGATGACCACGTAGCGCTTGTATGTCATGGATGATCAGCATCTCCAGTTTGCGCAGTTCCTTGTAAGCTATGATCAGAAAATTGCCACTACCACACGCAGGGTCAAAGATCTTTATTTTGCTGATACGCAGCCTGAGCTCATTGAGCTTTTTGAGATTTCCTTTGGCACTTTCATATGCTTCGTATAGCTCATTCAGAAACAATGGTTCAATCACCTTCATGATATTGGGCACACTGGTATAGTGCATGCCAAGACCACCTCTATGCTCAGGCGTGATGACCGCTTGTATCATAGATCCGAAGATGTCCGGATTGATAGCCTTCCAGTCCAGCTCTCCCATGTCTATCGCCATCTGCCGGCTACGCCTGGTAAACATAGGTGCAGCATACTGATGACGGAATAGACCACCATTTACATAAGGAAAAGCATCGAGATAAGCAGGTAAGTTTTGTCTTTGCCCTTTGTCAGTATTCATGACATCCCATAGCGTGTCCAGATAGCTATGTAGATCACTACCATCTGCCTGAGTATGACTACTGATGGCACCCGTAAATTGTCCGAGTTCAAAAATACCAGTATCTTCAGCAAAAAAACAAAACAACATCCTGGACAAAAACACATTCAGACTATGTACTTCCGCCTCCTTACCGGTAGGATTATCCTTGCTGATTTCATCATAAAACTTAGCCATTTTGTCCGCAGCTCGTACATCAGCGATCGTCTCTTCCTTACCCTCAAACTTTTCCATTCCAGCCCATGGCAAAAAGAAGTCAAAATGATTAATCAGTTCTTTGATAGCTATATCCAACACATCTTTAGTTTTGGTATCTAGTGCTCTGATATGAATACCATCAGTCACTACCACAAATCTGGGATCATATTTCGTCACCTTGGGGTCTGCAAGCACAGTGTCATATACACTTCCTACATCACCATCATATACAAACTTGTAATACAGCTTTTTCTTCAGTATGATTTCTCCATCATCCTTAGACAGGTTCATACCACCTTTTTCGAGCCTGCTGATGGTTGTCTTGGGCAGCCCATAAGCTTGCAGCAAATCAAAGACAAATCGCTCTTTGTCCAATTCCTTGATTACCTTCTCTACATTTTCTTGTATCTGCGTGATGTTCATAAGTGCTTTTTATCAATAAATTTGTTTGCGGCTACAAATATAAAAGATTTGTTTGAAATGGTATCATCGCTTATATACAATTTCCCTCAACTGCTCCATCCTCCGTCACACTTCCTTCCTTCTTTCATTGCGTTTGCTACATTTCACGCTGTTCCCATTTCGCTGCTCTCTATTCTCTCATCCAGTCAGAGAGCCTTGGTGACTGAGCGTGTTATACTGAGCCTGTCGAAGCGCCGAGAAGCAGAGTCGAAGTCCCCGCAGCATACCTGTGCCGCCTTAGCGGTAAGTATCTCCGTCACACCATTCCACTCAATCCTAACCATATTCCATTCCGTAAGCAGCTATGATTTAATGGGTACCGAAATTTATTTCGGTAAAGAATGTACTCTGCCTTTTATTATGGTAAAGATCAGAAAGCATAGCTACCCTTACTCCATTCCATCCCACAATTCTTTCCATTTGTTGGATGAGCGCAGAGCATCGGAGCCGCAGCCCGTTCCTTCGATACCCATGCTCTAATACCACACTTTTTCATGAATGTCGTTGATCGGTGACTGAGCGCCGAGAAACAGAGCCGAAGTCCCCACACACAATGCTCAGCTTCCTATATGGCGGCTTCGCCTTACTTAGTTGTCGCTCTGCTTGTTCATTGCATTTCACAGCCCAGAGCTTTCTCAGGTAAAGCGGCGTGCAGTCTATGGTGTGGTTATCGTATCGTATATTGCGCCATACCTTCCAGAGACCCTTCACTCATATACGTTTCACTGTTCGTTTCAGGTCCTCTGTCACTCTTCCAGAGCGGGGTATGGCACATACACGATCACGGCACACCATTACGCTGCACTTTCACTGCTTTTGTATCTGTGTATCCTGCTCAGGTAGTGCATCCTGTCCTATGCTTCACAAGTTACGCAAGATACAGGCACATTGCATTTGCACCACCTGTTGGTATCCACATCTACCGCAGTTCATTTTATTTGGTTTTGTGGCAGCCATGTGGGTGCATCTGCTGGCATAGCCGCTTGGAGCCAGACCATCCCACCACCTCCGCACTTCAAGTTCCAAAGTCAACCTTCCACCTCCTAAACATTCTCCAACTTCTAAACTTAATCTCAATCTCAACCTTAATCTCGACTTCTGTCTCCAGACTACTCCTCTGCTCAGCAGATGCACCGCTGCCACTGTGAATTCTTGCTTTATAGTTTGGCTCCTTCCAGGAGCCTGTTTTCTAAGGCATTTTCAAAGCTCAAGGCTGTTTTACCTGTTAACTTGTGTTCGTACATCACAAACTTATATCCTGCACTTAAAGACATCGGAGACAACAAATCCCTTTTTTTACCATGATTGTCAGCCGAAAGGCAGGTTTATTGGTCGGTTTTCAGTTACATTGAAATACATTTTTTATTTTTTGCTTATATTAGATAACACCAAGTGGATTAACTGAACTATTAGTATCTATTTTGCATTATAGAAATATAAAATATTTGTTATACAACTATACTAAACATCATGATAGACTTTATTGGCGACGTTCACGGCCATGCAGACAAACTCGAAGCATTACTTGTAAAATTAGGCTACTCAAAACTCAATGGTGTTTTTACGCACACAAATAGGAAAGTACTTTTTATTGGTGATTACATCGACAGGGGTCCAAAAATTAGAGAAACCCTTGAAATAGTAAAAGCTATGACCGATAGTGGAACCGCCATTGCACTTATGGGAAATCATGAATACAATGCACTATGTTTTCATTATCAAGAAACAGAAGGTGGTCATCTTAGAAAACATCTTATTAAGAATATCATCCAACACTATGAAACTTTAAAGCAATTTCAAAATAGACAAAGTGAATATGAAGATTACTTAGACTGGTTCAAAACATTACCACTATATTATGAAACTGATACTTTTAGAGCCGTTCATGCTTGTTGGGACAACAAAAACATTCAATTCTTAAAA
>CALFYH010000268.1 GCA_937952155.1 uncultured Saprospiraceae bacterium | reverse complement strand
GATGGTAGTTGTGAACAAATCATCCTTGGTCAAATACCAAATATTTGTACAGCCAGTGTTACATTTGATCTTAAGCCTTACAGCGACCCTAAACCAGGAACATGGAAGTCATTAAGTACACAAATCATCATTAATAATGGAGTACTTAATCTCAATAATCTACCTGCTGGTTTATATGAGCTTTATTATGAGCTAAATACGCCTCCGCCTGCACCTTGTCCAGGATCCAAGAAAATTATTATTACAGTATTTAGTCAAAAAAGTGCTGGAGCTGCGAGAGGCGCTGAGTTCTGCGTAGGTGCTACTGACATCATCAATTTGTTCGACAGGCTCGACAATGAAAATACTGGTGGCACATGGACTGTAATAAGTGGTGGAAACACTGGATTTAATGCTCAGAATGGTACTTTTAATCTACTAGATCGTCCTGCCGGAACTTATACATTCAGATATGCACAAACTGGACAAGCACCATGTCCTGATGACCAAGAAGATGTTATAATAAAAATCAATAGCTTACCAATAGCAGATGCTGGTTCAGACAAAACATTAAATTGTTCAGTACAATCAGCCATCATCGGTACTGACTTGTCTTCGTCTGGGACAAATATCGTGTATGAATGGAAGAAGGCAAATGATATTATCGGAACCAAAAAACAATTTACTGTCCTCGAAGGTGGCGTTTATACATTGACAGTACGAGACACAGTTACCAAGTGCGCAGCTTCTGATGAAGTCACA
Organism: uncultured Saprospiraceae bacterium; assembly: GCA_937952155.1. Taxonomy (GTDB): domain Bacteria; phylum Bacteroidota; class Bacteroidia; order Chitinophagales; family Saprospiraceae; genus OLB9. Next base: position 8,132 of record CALFYH010000268.1, on the reverse strand, counting down.
GTTATCCTTGAAGAAGATCTTCCTCTTTTTGACATTACAATAGACACAATAGAATGTTTCGGTCAGACGGGATCGATAGTTTTGAGCAATATAAAAGGTGGCAAAGCACCTTATCAGATTTCATTTGATGGCGGCGCTAATTATGGTAGTACGCTTGCTTTGACCAATTTGAAATCTGGAAGCTACAAAGTATTGGTCAAAGATGCCAATGGCTGTGTAAATGATCGCTATCCAGTAATCAACATCATAGAGCCACCGCTGTTTACTGTAAATTTGGGTCCTGATATGATCATCAATCTAGGCGAAGACACATTGCTCACGATTGCAGGGCAATATGATCCATTAACAGCTCAAAGTGTAACTTGGAAAGCCAATGGTGTAGAAATCATCACAAATAAAAACAAACCTAGTTTACTTGTACAACCTACCGATGATACCGAATATTCAGTCACTGTCATCAACAAAAACGGTTGTATGGCTAATGATGTAATTATAGTCAACATAAAACGCATCAAACCTGAATGTATTCCGAATATTGTAGTACCTTCGAGTAGTACTGGAAATTCTTATTTCAGTATCAACTGTGATGAAGTGAGCTTGGTTACAAAATATAGCATTTATGATAGATGGGGCAATCTTTTATTTACTGCCAAAGATTTGTCACCAACACAAACAACCTCGTTCTGGAATGGTACATTTAAGAATCAACCAGTAGTTCCAGGCGTTTATGTCTATCAGATCGAATTATTATTTAAGGATGGTAGTACAGAACAACGTGCAGGTGATGTCACAGTATTGAAGTAATTTTCACCATATTTGAGGTATTGAAAAAAGGCCATTTGTTGTACACAGATGGCCTTTTTTAATTGAGCATTGTGTCGTTATTGACACATTTTATCGTATTCTTGAAGCATTTCTATAAAATCTTCGATCTTATATCCTTTTTCATCTATTTGTTTGTCCATAGCAGGACATCGGCCATTGATTTCTTTTTTGAAATTGGTCCGCATTATTTTATTAATGCTAATACCTATACCTCCACCCATTTTTTCTGACATCCATACCATGTAATCCTGATTTGGCATTCTGGTATAAATTATCATATTGTTACTAGGCATAAATGATCTCCCTGGACCATAAAAATCATAATCTGAATAATACACTACAAATCCTTCAACTTTATCTGATTTATAAATCCGGTGCGCTAATTGTACATCATCATGTATTTTAAATTTTGACATAAAATGTATCCCAATTTTCAAAGCATGTAGTGTATCAAATGAATGATCCTTTTCATTTTCTAAAACGATATATTTCAAAAGAGAAGTACTTACTTTTTCAGCCTTTGCTTTTTCATCCTTTTTTATCTTAATATTTACATCCACTCCAGTAAAAGGACTTATAATGCCTTCCTTTTTAGTTCCATCTTTGTACACTAAATATCCTTTCTGTATTGGCTTTTTGTAGCTGAAAGAGGTAAGAAAGATGATAGAAGAAATAAGAATGAAAAATAACGGGAATCTAAAATTAATTTGCATAATTATTTTGTTTTAAATTGTTAGATAATCAATTTAGAACATAATTACATTAAAAAAGTTGAAAATCTGCAAACAAGCTGATACACATCAAAAATAATTTAGGAAAGCTATTTTTTGTTGTTTCAAATGCTGAGATAAAATCTCAAATTAAAATCCCAATTCCCAAAAATCAAAATTATTATCCGAATGAGTCATTTGATGAAGTCATTTAAAAATTTGTTTAAAAATAAATTTACTAACCCTTTTAGGGTAATTTTAACATCCTTCGTATAAGGCAAAACTTCAATTTAAAAAATTATATCATATAAACTCATCTGATTAACTGTTATCAATGCCCTGCTAAAAACCAACACATATTTTCTAACCCATAATACACCTACTATTTTGGGTTAGTTTTCATATTACTAATTTTCCTTATGGTATTATTTTTGGCATAATGACATCAGACGAACAGATATAAAGATATCCCAAATTATACCTTGATAACCATCACAATTCTCATATAATGTTGACCAAAAAAGACGAATTTTTGTTCAGAGATCCACGATTTGTACTCGCTTTTATTTTGTTGAGTATTTCTGTTATTTTTATGACAGTCACTTATACTCATGTGTAAATACGCAGATCTCCTATGACAGACAAAGGGGCATTTTTAAATTAGTGCCCCTTTGTTATTTCTATGATATGCTATAAAATTAAGTGTATTTTTAATTTGCTACCATTGCAAGTAAAACCTTCAAATCGTTAATTCTAATTGGCTATTTTTGGTGTTCTTTAAACTTAAATTAATTCCCAGAGCGTTTCAACAAATAAAAAAAAGGCACAAAACCTATGATCTTATGCCTTTTTTTATACTATTCTACATTAAATATCAACTCAATGCGATATTCTTTATTGCCAATTCATCGATTGGGTTTGGTCGTGGTCCTATAAGCCGCTCTACATCTGATTTCAACAAAACTTCTTTCTCCAAAAGTGTATTTGCCAATAAATTGAGCTCTTCTCTCTTTTCTGTCAAAAGTGTCTGAGCCCGCAAATATTGTGCTTCTATTAGTCCTCTGACTTCATCATCTATCAGCCTTGCAGTTTCATTAGAATAAGGCTTATTGAACTGATCTTGTGACATGGCATAAAACGAAACATTGCCTACATTCTTGTTCATACCATATACTGTGACCATGCCGTAAGCCATCTTAGTTACTTGATCTAGGTCATTTTGTGCACCTGTGGATATTTTGTCAAATACAATCCTTTCAGCAGCTCTACCGCCAAGTGTCATACACATCCTATCCAATAATTGTTCTGTACGAATGATATATTCTTCTTTGGGCAGATACTGAGCATAACCTAATGTGCCCATACCACGAGGTACGATTGTCACCTTGACCAATGGACTAGCATGCTCTAAAAACCAACCACATATGGCGTGTCCAGCTTCGTGAAAAGCGATAATTTCCTTTTCTTTGGGAGATATAAGCTTGTTTTTCTTTTCCAATCCACCGATGACCCGATCTAATGCATAATTAAAATCGTCAAGATCCACTTCAGACTTATTTCTTCTAGCAGCTATTAATGCCGCTTCATTGCAAATATTCGCAATATCTGCGCCAGCAAATCCTGGTGTCATTTCAGATAAAACAGCTGGTTGGACATCCGGTGCTACTTTAATAGACCGAAGATGTACCTTAAAGATCTCTTCTCTGCCAGTAATGTCAGGCGGATCTATCCCGATCTGTCTGTCAAATCTACCCGGTCTCATCAAGGCTGAGTCTAGAATATCAGGTCTATTGGTCGCTGCCATCATGATGACACCTTTATCTGTACTGAATCCATCCATCTCTACTAGCAATTGATTGAGTGTATTTTCTCTTTCGTCATTGCCACCTTGGATTGCGTTTCTACCTCTAGCTCTACCTATGGCGTCGATCTCATCAATGAAAACAATACAAGGCGCTTTTTCTCTTGCTTGCTTAAATAAATCTCGCACCCGCGAAGCACCTACACCCACAAACATCTCCACGAAATCAGAACCTGAAATAGAAAAGAATGGCACACCTGCTTCACCTGCCACGGCTTTTGCAAGCAACGTCTTACCAGTACCTGGAGGGCCGACAAGCAAGACACCTTTTGGTATCTTACCACCCAATGATGTATATTTCTTTGGATTTTTCAGGAAATCAACCACTTCCATTACTTCTACCTTAGCTTCATTGAGCCCAGCTACATCTGCAAAGGTGATATTGACTTTAGCGTTTTGGTCAAAAAGCGTAGCTTTGGATTTGCCAATGTTGAATAGCTGTCCACCTGCACCACCTGCTCCACCACTGACTCGTCTCATGATGAAAAGCCATAATCCAATCAACAACAAAAACGGTAGCAACCAATTGATAACCTGACCAATATAATTAGATTCGGTTTTCATGGCATATTTCACTGGGTATCCACCAGCTTTCAGTGCATCTAACTTATTTTCGAAATTTCCTATGTCACCTATGGTAAATTTGAAATGTGGATTTATACCATACAACTGACTTTCTTTCAGTTTTGGATACTTGGCGTCAATGACTTCTTTTCTAACAAATACATTGACAAGTTTCTCATTGATAATTTCAATTTTGTCAACTTCACCTCTTTTGACCATTTCTTCAAAAGCATTGATATCTACATTCTCTACTTGTGAGTTCATAGATACAAAAACATTGACAGCCAAAATGCCGAGAATGATCAAACCATAGATCCAGTAAGAATTGATATTGAATTTATTAGGGCCATTTTTATTGCCCTGATTATTATTTTCCTGATTATTATCCATTTAAAATAATTATGATTCTTATATAACAGAATTAGTATTAAGTAGTTTTATAAGCTACAAACTATATGTTTTCGTATTGTGTAAATTTGGCATCACTCCACAGATCTTCGATTTCGTAAAATGCCCGAGTCTCAGGATAAAATACGTGAACCACAGTGTCAAAAAAATCCACAAGTATCCATTTTGCACCATCCATACCCTCGGTGTGATTGGGATGAACACCCAATTTTTCTCGCAATTTACGTCCGATATTATCAGAAATTGCTTTCACTTGCGTGGAAGAATCACCTTCACAAACTATAAAATAATCTGCCGGTGCATCGTCCAATGACCTTAGATCCATTTTCACTATATTTTTACCTTTTATATCCTGAATAGCATCAATTATCCAGTGATTCAAGTCGCTGTCACCGTTGATCGGTAATGTAGAAATACTTTTTTTTCTCAATATCTTATTTTTGAATTAATATTACGCCGCAAATATAATAAAAACAACCTAATGAATATACCTGAAACACTCTTCACTGGCAAAAATGCCATCTTTCTTCCTGAGGTCGATTCGACTAATGCTCATGCTTTAGATTTGTTATCAAAAACCAATCCACAAGAAGGAACTTGTATTTTTTCTGACTATCAGACAGCCGGACGCGGACAAATTGGCAGGTATTGGCATAGTAGTCAGGGCAAAAACCTATTAATATCTTATATCTTTTATCCAAAATTCATCAAAGTCACTGATCAGTTTCTGCTCAATATTGTCGCTTCGTTAGCTGTATATGATGTGATTTGTCAATATACCACTGATGTAAAAATAAAATGGCCTAATGATATTTATGTAAATGATCAGAAAATTGCTGGCATTTTGATCCAATCATTGCTCCGAAGTAATGAAATACGCGCATGTGTGATTGGCATAGGTATCAATGTAAATGAAAATAGTTTTCCTGATACCTTGCCAAATCCAACTTCATTATTCCAATTAAAAGGCGTAAATTTCGAATGTGAATCAATAAGAAATCAACTTTCTTCAAGACTGGAGTACTATTATTTAAAAATGAAGGGATTGCAATATAATTACCTAAAAAAGCTTTATTTGAGTGCAATGTATAGATTTGGAATCCCTGCCGTCTACAAATTGCTTGACGATAGCATTATACATGGCACCATCACTGGAATTGATGATTCAGGAAAGCTTTTGATTAGTACAAATGGCACAATAATGCACTTTGATTTTAGAGAAATTTCATTCTTGATATGATATTAACGTTGGGATAGTAAATAAATCGCAACAATAATAGCTGGAATGGAAATAACCGTGGTCCATTTTTGAATAGGAAGTTTGAATTTTTCTATAAAAATGTATGACAAAACCATAATGAATCCAACTATCAATAATTGTCCTAGCTCCACACCAACATTGAATGCAAATAATGGCATCAAAATGCTGCCTTCACTTCCCAAAATTGCCTTAAAATACAAGGAAAAACCAAGCCCATGTATAAGACCAAACCCAAGTGCTAACAAATAATTTGCAATAATATTTTGGTGTGCTTTTTTACTCGAAAAAGCTGTAAAAATATTGAAAATTCCAGTTAAAATAATGGTTATTGGAATTAAGCGCTCAATTAATTTAGGTGAAAAACTAACCAAATCCATTGATGAAAGCGCTAATGTAAGGCTGTGCCCTATTGTAAAGGCTGTCACCAAAATCAATACATGCTTCCATTGCTTCAATTCATATCCGGCGCATAATACAGCTACAAAAAGGATATGGTCATACCCATTGAGATCAAGGATATGATCCATACCCAATTTAAGATAATCTATAAACATCTGCCAGTATTAATTGGCACAAAGTTATACAAAATCTATATTATCGAATACTCGTTTTGATTAGAATTTAACATTCTGAAACTTGATCATCAAATCATGTAGTCGAGCATAAATGCAAACAAACAGCTGTTAGTTACAACCCATATCTTTTTTGGAAAGTGGATCATTATTTGGGAAACAGTTGCCAGAGTAAGTTGAATACGGCTTGTATCTCAATAAATTTGGATCAAATAACCCATTTGATAAAAACTCTGTAAGTTCATCTACTTCTGTATCAGAAAGATTCAATGGTCTGAATTGACTATCTATTCGGTGAGATTCTACACGCTCGTTTTCAGGAATCGCTAGGTTAAAATATTGTACTACTTCTCTTAAACTTTTCTTGGAAGCTCCGTGAAAATAGAAACCAACATCTTTCAAATTATATAATTCTGGTACTTTAAACTTGTACAAATCATTATCTTTTTGGGTGAATCCACCTCTACCCTTGTTACGACCATCGTTAGTTTTATAAACGAGATAACCATTTTGATCCAAATCTTTGACACCAACGGCTGCAAATCGCTGACCATTCAATGATGGACTATTGTGACAATTGACACAACCAGCTTTAGTAAAGAATAAATTTGCTCCACGTTTTTGCTTATCAGACATTGCATTTTTTTCACCACGCAACCACTTTTGAAAAGGCGCTTGATTTGTCAATATCGTTCTGAAATATGCTGAAATCGCATGTGAAGCTGTCTGCAAAGTATATCTTTCGCTAACAGGTACATCATGGAAAGCATTGTCAAACAAAGCTGTATAGCCCAAACTATCCAACAACTCTTTATTAATGTCTTGACGATGTGTTATCAATGCTCTTGTGACTACTGCTTCTAATCCTTCTCTATTTTCGTGATTGATAGAAGTCAACGGATCTGCTACACCCCAAACACTCTCTGTTCCTACATTCATACCAAATGAACCAAATGAACCGTTCCACAATGGATTTCGTACGTATGCCAAGTTAAGTACTGGCAGTGGTCTAGCTCCTTGTGCATCAACTTCAGTTCCATCATAATGTGGGTTGATCGTTCTACCATTACCTAAATGACCGAACCCGATACCACCATCAGCTATACCTTGAAATCTCCCAGCAGTAAATCCCAACTCTGGCAAATGGCAGGAGCTACAAGAATAAGTAGCCATAGATTCTTCTTTTTTAGCCTTCATTCCAATACCTGTTTCGAAAAAAAGCAAGTTACCCAATGCTACCTTTGGGTAAGTGATTGGGTTTTTTGGGTCCTGATTAGGTATATCTTTATATTCATTTCCCGAAGGCATAGTATAAAAATCTACTTCACCAGTCAAACTGGACTGCTTTAAAGAATGGAGCAATGTTGCATCTAAATCTGATTCTGGAATTTCAACGGCTTCGTTACTACATCCGATAGCTAAAAAAATCAAGATGTATAGGAAATTAAATTTGTTCATGGGTCAATGTATTAATCTAATTAAGCAGGTGCAAAAGTAATATTTTTATTTTATACAATAAGTGATATTGGTCACATTTTTAAATATTTTTTATAGGGACATAAGAAATACCTATAAGTGTGTAAGGTATTGAAATACAGAAAAAAATTTCCTTTTAATTACCAGATTTAATAATAAATCAGAAAATTAACATATTAAATTTTAATGTAAATTGTAAAATACTGTATATCAATATACAATATCTATGCCAAAAATTTAATATTTATAGATATTAATTTGTTACACTCTAACATTTCCATTTATGTCAGAAAGTAATTGCCGTAAGTATTTATAAAATGGATAAGCTAGCTACGTAATCCTTAACATCCATTTCTAGCAATTTGTAAAATATTTAGCAGTTTCATCTTATGCATTTTAACCAATTTGGGCCCAGATTGATTGGTAGATGCTAATTTCTTAAAATACAGATCGGA
>CALFYH010000267.1 GCA_937952155.1 uncultured Saprospiraceae bacterium | reverse complement strand
GCCCTTCATTTAAAACATGATATTAATCCAATGGAAAACTACATAATTTGTGTGGGTAAAACAGGAGTAATTTTATGGCAAAAAAAATATAGTGGCATTTTAAATAGTATCAATATTGCAGATAATAAATTGCTTATCACAGCATACAAACTTCCTGAAAGACAATATGAAATGGTTATTCTTGACGCAAATGGTACAAAATTGAACAGTGCGGTAACTACTGAGAAAAATTTGTCTAACCTAAATTACATTTCAAGTATTGGGAGTTTTTGGGTAATACCTATGACTTGGCAAAAAGTAACCACATTTATTAATCTCAATAGTAATTCGATCCAGGTGAATTGTTTGATAAAATCAAGCAATTTTGACATACAAAATGAGAGTGGTTGGACAACTGAAGCTTTTAATTCATTACCATTCTTATCGGCACTGGTGGAAAGAATATTACCACCTACTGTTATTTATTCACCCCAACAAATTCCTGTACTCAAAATCTGTAGAATCCCCAATCCTTGCCCTAAAAATTGCAACCAGGACTTGGCACATAAGAAGATGGTTATGGAAAATAATGTTAATGTTTTTTTTCTAAATCAAACATCCTTTGATGAAGTTTTAATAAACGGAGTTTTTAATCCTAACAGCCAAATCGGAACATTTTATGGAGTAGTTTCTAAAAATAACCAAAATAATTGGATGAAAGCTATCAAAGGTCAAAGCTTTAACTTGATAAAAATAATAAGAAATGAAGATTTTTATTACCTTATTGGTTCGAATATGATCCCAAACTTAATTATTCAAAAAATAGATCTGAATGGAAATATAATTTGGAGCAAGATGTTTAATCAAATTGAAAAAGCTCATTCGATCCATGATTGTAAAATTATTAACAATATTATTTATTTTGGATTAGAGGTCCAAAGTAAAGTTGTTGGTGAGAGCAAGCAGATTTTTGCAATAGATACGAATGGAAAACTTTTATGGTTAAAAAAATTAAACAATACATCCTTACAATGCAGTACCGTCGGTATTGATGGAATTTGGCTAGTTTCTCAAGTTGAAAGCACAAAGTTATTAATTTGTAAACTAGATTTTTATGGAAATATTGTATTAGAAAAATACTATGAAACAAATAGTACTATTAAATTTATGTATGACCCATGTGCTAAAACTGATGGCGGCTTATTGCTGAAATTTGGGTTTTCTACAAGCGATTATTTGCTATTATCGGCAGACAAATTTGCAGATATAATTTTTACAAAAAAAATTATAGGTGAACGTGGTAATACATCAAATATTTCAGAAAATAATGGTTATATATTTTATTGTCATCATCAAGTTATTCCATCGCCGACCTTCAGTGTTTTAGATAAATCTGGAAATGTAATGTACACTAAGCGTATAAATGGAGTTTTCAATGAGCCAAGAGTTAGTAATTATAATAATGGTTGGGTTGCAGCCTGCGTATTTCAAAATTACGAACAATTAATTTACTTTTTTCCAGAATCACAAGATGATTGTATATTGCAATCTACAAATCCAATACAAGTAATCGATTACCCGATTACTGCGACAAGTGGCAGTATGTTACTGGAAGATTTCATTCCTTCTCCAGCTATAGATATCTCTGCTATTGAAAGTGAAGAAATGTTTGTATCTTTTGATGCTGTGTGCACCGTCAATGCCCCATGTATCGAGATCTGCGACAATGGTATAGATGATGACGACAATGGTCTCATAGACTGCAGCGACCTTTCATGTCCTTGCAACACTTGTCTCAATAAAGCGGATCTTGTATTATATTCTATAGATAGCATACGTTGCATAGGCAATGAATACTTGGCTACACTAACTATCTGTAACCAAGGGGATAAAGATTTTAATGGTAGTGTGCCAGTCACTTTTTACAACGGAAATCCATGGGGGAAATCAGTAAGTGCGCTTTCAACATCTTTACAATTTGTAGGCTCTTTAGAGAAAGATAGCTGCGCTCAAGTGACCTACCGTTTCACAAAATACAGGGATGGAGACATTTATGCTGTCATCAATGCTGGTGAAAACTTGGTGACACCATATGATGAAAATACTATTTTCGATGACGTTGATTGTAATGTAACCAATAACACTAAGTCAATTCTATTTGCTCCGTCGATTCCGACATTGGATTTGGGACCTGATGTGGAGATTTGCCGTGGTCAAGTTGTGAACTTATCCGCACAAGATGGATTTTCTTCATACAATTGGCAAGATTTTAATCCAAGTAAAAATTATACAGCATTTAACCAAGGCCTTTATGCTGTTACGGTTTCTGACTATTGTGGCAACATACAAAAAGATGAAATACTTATCAAAGAAAAAAAACTGGTTCCTATTCAATTAGGCGAAGACAAACTCATTTGTCAAGGGACCTCATTGGAAATAAACTTAAATCCTCCTGCAAATGGTAAATTTGTATGGGATGATGGTATAGAAGGCGCTTATCGCAAGTTAAATTCATCTGGATCATATACTCTTGGTTTTTATACACCTGAAAATTGTGTCGTGAAAGATACAATAGAAGTTGTAGTTATTCCTGCGCCAGTGCTAAGTATCGAGGATAGTATTTCCATTTGTGAAGGCAGTACTTATACGGTTGTTTTGGCAGATATTGACATGAAATATAATTGGTACGATGGTGATACATCTTCAACAAAAGTTTTTAATCAAGCGGGCATTTATTCGGTTTCAGCATCCAATGAAGCTTGTAGTGTACAAGATAGTATCCAAATTGATATCATAAATAAACCACAGATAAACCTTCCAGATTCTTTGAGTTTTTGTACAGGAGATAGTATTCGTTTATCTGTGCAACCACAACAATCCGCATCATATTTTTGGAATACAGGCGAACAAACACCGGATATAGTCGTAAAAAATTCCGGTACTTACATTTTAGAAGCCAACATAAAAAATTGTACGTCCAGTGATACAGTGCTTGTCCAAGAATTTTTTAGACCTGAAATCAGTTTACAGCCAATTATCACTGCTTGTCAAGGCGATACCATTGCGCTCAATGTGAATACAAATTCTGATCAAACAATTCTTTGGAGTACTGGAAATACTACAAATAGTACGCTTATCTCCGAATCTGGAACCTATACTGTACAAATAAGTAACAAATCCTGTATAGTCTCAGATACTTCCGAAGTCACTTTTTTTGAAAAGCCAATTGCAAATTTACCAGAACAGTTGTATGGTTGCGAAGGTAAAATACTACAATTAGAATTATCGGTTAAACCTATGGAAGAAATTATTTGGTACGATGGCACCAAAGATACATTAAAACAATTTGACAAAAGTGGATTATATTCATTAACCATCAAAAACGAGCATTGTGCTACACTTGACACCGTTCAAGTAACTTTTCATGAATTGCCAGAAAGTTTTGATCTTGGAAAGGATACTACGTTGTGTGATGATTTGCAATTAGATATAAATGTTGCTCAAAATGAAAATTATCTTTATGAATGGAATGATGGTGTATCATCAGCATCTAGAAATATCTCCGAAACAGGTTTGTATAGCTTGAAGGTAGAAAATAGGTATGGATGTATTGAAACTGATAGCATCCAAGTCATTTTCGTTGCGCTACCAGAATTTAGCCTAGGTATGGACACGTCCATTTGTAAGGGTGATAGTTTTAATATAAATCTAATCCTACCCGAAAATAGTATCATAACATGGAATGATCAATCTATGGAAAGAAATCGGACATTATTTAATCCAGGACTTTATACAGCGACATTGGATTATTATGGTTGCCAGACTTCAGATGATATAGAAATTTATGTAAACGATTGCAACCCATTTGAAGTACATTTACCAAATGTATTCAGATATAACAGTACTGTAAATGGCCTATTTAAACCTGTAATCAATGGAGATACACATTCTATTTCCGACTATATCATGACTATTTTTGACAGATGGGGAAACTTAGTTTTCAAAAGTTCAGATCCTGAAATTGGATGGGATGGCACATACCTAGGTCAGCCTTCAGAATCTGGTGTTTACATATATATATTAAATGTAGTATTTAAAGATCACAGCGAGCCGATTAGATTAGAAAAACAAGGTTCTATAACGCTTTTGAAATAATCCTAAAATATTTTTTAGGCAATTGGGTTACTAAATTCATTTTGTGAATCAATTAAATATTAACATAAAATATTTTTAATTCAATAACAAAAAACAAATAAAACTTTATGAACACCAAGATTTTTACACTTTTGAATAAAATAAAAAACTTTAATATGAAAAGAGTAATTTTTATTTGCGCACTCTTCACTATTTTCAATAATTATACTAATGCACAACAATGCTATTTTAAACAGGTTTCATCTAAGTCTGCCCATTCACTCGGCATTACTCTTGAAGGAAAATTGTATGCATGGGGTAGCAATGCCCAAGGGCAATTAGGTTTGGGTACACAAATATCTGAACTCATCCCAAAATTAGTTAACCAGGATACTGATTGGAAAAAAGTTGAAACTGGACAATCATCTTATTTTTCAATAGGGTTAAAAAATAATGGAAACCTAATGTTTTGGGGTGGTAATGTTTATGCTATAAATAATCAGCCATCACTTACTCCAGTAGAAATAGCGAAGAATTTCAAATGGAAAGATTTTTCTACTGGTCATTTCAATATTTTGGCAATACGAGATGACAATACATTATGGGGTTGGGGACAAAATATTGATGGCTCATTAGGAATAGATGTAGAAAGTGTAGGGAGTCAAATTAGTACTCCTACACAAGTTGGTATTGATAATGACTGGTCAGAAATCTCTTGTGGAGTAAATCATACTTTGGCGCTTAAATCAAATGGCACTCTTTGGGCATGCGGGGCCAATAATGTAGGGCAACTTGGGAATGGAACCAGCGAAAACGGTATATTTTCAGACGCATTCGTTCAGGTAGGTACTGATAATGATTGGATAGAAATTTTAGCCTGTGCTGGCTTTAATTTGGCAATAAAATCGAATGGAACACTCTGGGCTTGGGGTAGTAATGGAATTGGTCAACTTGGAGATGGCACCATGATAAATAGACTAGTTCCCATCCAAATAGGAACGGATACAGATTGGAAATCGATTGGTTATAGCGGCTATTCTTCAGCAGCAATAAAAACAAACGGAACACTATGGACATGGGGATTTGGAGCTCAAGGACAGTTAGGTAATGGCTCTAATACAAGTTCTCTTATTCCAATACAAATTGGAACTGATTCAAATTATATCAGTGTGACTGGAGGTGGTGGTTTGGGGTTTGCGGGAACCACAGGTGACCATTATCTAGCTTTGAAACAGGACAATGAACTATTTAGTTGGGGCTTTAATCAAGGTGGATCGTTAGGAAATAATACGACAACCAATGTTAATGTACCTACAAGTATTTGTAAGACTATTGAGATACCATCATGTACCAACATATTAAGTCCATTGAATGGGCAACAAAATATTGAAAACTCAGCTACAGTTATTTGGAATCCAGTACCCGCTGCTACTGGCTATAAATTGACAGTGAAGGATAGTAATGGTAGCATTATTTTAACAGAAGATGTAGGAAATGTCAGCCAATATTTGTTGAATAACTTACCACCAAACACGGATATCTGTGTATCAGTAAATCCTTATATCGTTTCTGGTTATGAAAACAACACTTGCGATGTGATTTGTTTTAAAACAAAAAATGTAGTGCCCAATTGTACAACCATTACATCACCGACTCACGGGCAAACCAATGCAGCAACTAATATTTCCATCACTTGGCAGCCAACTACCAACGTGCAAGGTTATCGTATAACTGTAAAAACTCCAACTACTACTATTATAGATAAAATGGACGTGGGAAATGTCAATGTATATTCAGTCAGTAATCTACCCAATAATACGCTAATTTGTGTAGAAGTCATACCTTATAATGAGGTAGGTGAAAGTATAAATTGTTCTACGATCTGTTTTACAACTAAAAATGTAGTCCCAAATTGTACAACCATTACATCGCCAACTCAAGGAGAAACCAATACGCCTACAGATATTGCAATTACTTGGCAGCCAACTACCAACGTACAAGGATATCGTATAACTGTAAAAACTCCAACTGCCACTATTATAGATAAATTGGACGTGGGAAATGTCAATGTATATTCAGTCAGTAATCTACCCAATAATACCCTAATTTGTGTAGAAGTCATACCTTACAATGAGGTGGGTGCGAGTGTAAATTGTTCTACGATCTGTTTTACCACAAAAATGTTATCAAGTGTAAACGAAATAATTTCCAAAAATATACATATTTACCCAAATCCTGCATCGGAATCTGTTACAATTACACTACCAGATGACCTACAAGTATCCAATGCAACGCTATATAACACTATAGGCGAGCAAGTCAATCAATATATCCCATCATCTACTACATTGATTATAGAAAAACAAACAAAACCTGCAGGAATTTACTACCTAAAACTTACTACCAATGAAGGCATTGTGACAAAACCAATTGTCTTCCTAGAATAATACTAATTTTTTTTCTAAAGAAAAAAATTTCAACAATTTAAAGGCCACTTGATTTTACGTCAAGTGGCCTTTTTTTATAAAAAATTACGTAAAAAATAATTAAAAATAACTATAATTTGGGTTACTTTTTGGGGATTTTGAATTAATGGATATAAACAAATATATTTAAACATTAAAATTTTATAAAAATGAAAAAATGGTTTCTTTTAATTTTATTATTCTTGTTACTTAAGGGAGTTGATCTGTCTGCTCAGGTGTGTATTGATCATGAAAGCAATCCTAGTTTTGTTCCTGATTTTTCGCGAGTTCATAGCGATGGTAGACAATCACATTGGATTGATTTAGAACTTATCCAAGATGGTAGTACAGCCATCGACTTTTCTGTTGGTTGTGCAAACGGTTCCGTTGTTTACTCATCCCTTGGCACTTTGCAACCAAATGTAACAAATTCAGTCTTGATCCAAGTTTTATTACAACCTGGGGAGATTGAAGTTTTATTAAATTATACCATACTTACACCAGGGCTGACAAATACTTGTCCGGTAAATTATGTATCACCTTTGCCAATTGTACCTGTTTGCCTTGAAATTGTCAATGGCCAAGAGATCAACTGTATCGTAGATAATGATGGTATTGGGATAGATGGAGATATACATGTCTATCAGATGACAGTTTACAACAATGATGTCGGACCATTTGAATTTAGTCTTACAGGAACCCAAGATTTGTCCGTGAGTTACCATGCTCCTGAATATATTAATCCAAATGAAACGAAAACAGTGACTTATGAAATTAGAAGTAATTCTGGAGTACCAGCAAGTGGTGATCTTTCTTTTATATTTGAGAACCAAAACTTTACAAGTGGTTGTGAAGCTCCTATTCCACTTACTTTGCAACCATGTGAACAAACTGTATGCATCGAGTTTGGTGCTATCAACCATGATGGATGTAGTATAGACAGTAATGGGATTACTACCCACTACTACAATGCGCAAGTGATCAACCACAGTAACATTGCGATACAATATTCCATCTTGAGTACAATTGGTGGTTCATTTCCATTAGGCGGTACATCACGAACGATCCCTCCAAATACAACTGACCTGATAGGTTTTGATTATGTTCCACCAGCAAATAATACAACTACAAACTCATTTTATATTGAAGTAGAGACCGTTGGAGTTAACAATGGATGTGAAGAAATCATTACGGTAGCTTTGCCAAATTGTGCCAATAACTCCTTTGGTTCTATGAATTTGGTCTCGTTTTTTGACAGGAATAACAATGGTACTTTTGATCAAAACGAAGACGGCTTACCTAATATCAATTTTACTGTTGTCGAACAAGCTTCAGGTACAAGTTATCATGCAACTACAAATGCTATTGGGCAGGCATTGATACCTAACTTAACGCCTGGATTGTATTTAGTAAATCAGGAAGTCAATATTCCTTGGATCGTAAATCCTTCTGGTGGTGCGCTTAATAATGTATTGGTTGAAGCCAACAATATTACCTTGCTTGAATTTGCAAATTATCATCCAAATGCAGGAATAGCGCCACTGAAGTTGCATAATGTAGAAGCGGTTTGTCTTGCTCAACGTTCAAATGGCACCAATACTTATAAAGTTTCTGGGCAACTAAGTACTTCTTTTTTGGACGAAAGCACTTTTGAAGGTTTTCCTTTGGGTGTTGGAAGCATTTCAAATCTTGCTATTGGTTCAGTTCCTCCATTGGCATCATATCTTCCATTCTCTTTTGATCTATCAACAGCTGCAGCGGATTCTATAGATATTGATTTCAGGCTTTCTACTGCATTAACACAAGCCAAAGATACTATGCGGATTCAGCTTCAACCGTGTTGTAATCCTGGCGGAAACGGTATTACTGATACCTTGTCTATATGTGAAACAGTATCTGTCAATTATGGGGCCTATGTACTTCCAAATCAAAACCTTAGATTGATAGAAGTGAATGTGTCAAATTTCCAATCTTGTACACAAGCGATAAAATTCGAACCCAATAATTCAAATATTTTTGTCAATGGGGTATATGTAATAGATGGTGATACAATAACCAACGGAACTAATACTTTTAATATACCTCAAGGATCAAAAAAATTAACTTTCTATTTAGATGGTTCTGGAACTGGGCAGATTAAAATTAGTGCGATTGGTTGTCAAGATACTTGCGTTCAAAGTTTTACAGTGGGACAAAATTTCACAAGCAATGCTACAGTGGGCATCAGTCAAGTTGCACCTTCTTTCAGCAATATTTATGGTGCTTCTTTCAAGTTAGATGACTTAGGTACCACAATGAGACCCAAGTATCTTTGTTTAGGTTTTGATTATACTCAATTCAATACACAAGTATTAGGTGTAACTGCGGGCAACTATTTTTACTTCGGTGGTAGAAATGATTTGCTTCCATTGGAAAAAGTAGATAATACGAATTCACAAATAAGATTTACATTACCTGATTATACATCTTTTGACCAAAAGCAATTTAATGTTCTTTATACTTCGACGCGAAAAGATGTTAAAGTAAATTATGTGATTTATGGTGAAGATGGCACTGTAATAGGAAGTGGTAATTTAATGTTGGATGGTGAGAAAGTTGTTTCTAAAATTGATGATGTGGAGAATGCTGAGGATGACTTGATCCTTTATCCGAATCCAGCAGGTGAATTTATTACAGTGACATTAAAAAATATTAACGGTTCAGAAGCAATGAATTATAATATTTATGATATGAGTGGAAAGGCTGTGGGATTTGGTACACTTTCAGAAACTGCGCAAAAATTAAATATCTCCGCTCTACCAGCAGGAAGTTATTCCATTAAGATAACTAATACATCCGGATATAATCAAGTTCAAAGGTTTTCAAAAATTTGATTGAGCTTCGTCCATTAATTATCATTTGACAAATTTTAAAAGCCATTAAACGTTTGTTTGATGGCTTTTATATTTTACTAATTTTAGATTTGAGATCCTTAGAATATAATGCTCTTTCCTCCTTTCGTAGTCAGTTTTTTATCTTTTGTCTGAAATCTACAGCGATGACAAATTTATATTTTAGATTTGCGAGATAAATTGTACTTGTATGAAAGACCTTTTGGTGTTGGAATGGAAAAAATTTAGTGGCAATACTGTTTTTAGAGCGTTGAGCCTTTTATATATTTTGGTAGCACCGTTTATCATCTTGGGTGGAAAAAATACCTTCAAAGACGTGCCGCCACCGATGCCTAGTTCCAAAACCTTTTACGAGTTTCCTACGGTCTGGGATTATCAAGGGTACATTGGCAACTGGATGATACCGTTTTGTCTCGGTTTTTTAGTAATTCACATGATCACATCAGAAGTGAGCAATCGAACAATGAGACAAAATATTATCACAGGCATGACGAGAAAAAACTTTTTTTTGTCAAAACTCTTTTCTATGATTTTAATGGCTATTCTGGCTACTGTACTTTATGTAATATCTACGATACTCATTGGCATTGTGCATACGGATGGATTTGACTTGGAGCTTATTTTGGACAATAATATGGCCGTTATTCGTTTTTTCTTACTCTGTGTAGGATACATGAGTTTTGCGTTTTTGTTGGCATTCATTATAAGAAAAGGAATGTTGTCACTGTTGACGTATTTTATGTATGTATTGATATTGGAGCCTATATTGATGTTGATCCATGTGTATTATTTCAAAAATTCAAGCAGAAACTATTGGCCAATCAATAGCATTGAAGATTTGATGCCATTCCCATTATTTAAGGTTCCTGACTATTTTGTGAATAAAGAATGGAATTTCAATATTTTGTTACCATATTCTCATGCTATCGGTATGGCAATCTTGTATGGTTGTATTTTTATAAGTTTGGCCTACTATTCATTTATGAAAAGAGATATATAATTGGTTCAAAATCACTCTGAAAACATGCTTCGCATAGGGAAAACATTACAAATTCATTTAATATAAACTATATAAATGTATTGTTCATAATGTCTTCATATTAAGATAATATATATGTA